>JBCAZN010000197.1:0-5641 GCA_038533035.1 Pseudomonadota bacterium | reverse complement strand
GTGATGCACTTCGTCGGGACCGTCCGCGAAGCGCAGCGTCCGTTGCGACGCGTACATGTGTGCCAGCGGCGTCCACTGCGACGTGCCCGTCGCGCCGTGCAGCTGAATCGCATCATCGATAATGTTGCAGACTTTCTCGGGCACCATCGCTTTCACCGCGCTGACGTAAATGCGCGCTTCCTTGTTGCCCAATACATCCATCGCCTTCGCCGCCTGCAGCACCATGAGTCTGCACGCATTGATTTCGATGCGGGCACGCGACACGACCTCGAGGTTTTTGCCGAGCTTGATGATCGGCTTTTTGAATGCGATACGCGTGCTGGCGCGCTTGACCGCCAGTTCCAGCGCGACTTCCGCCTGGCCGATGGCGCGCATGCAGTGGTGAATACGCCCCGGCCCGAGACGCAGCTGTGAAATCTCGAAGCCGCGGCCTTCGCCCCAGAGCACGTTGTCCTTGGGCACCCGAACGTCGGTGAACTTGATATGCATATGGCCGTGCGGTGCGTGGGTTTCACCGAAGACGTGCATTGGCCCGAGAATTTCCACTCCCGGCGTGTCGATCGGGACCAGAATCTGCGATTGCTGGCGAAACGGCTCGGCATCGGGACTGGTTTTGACCATCGTGATCATGACTTTGCAGTCGGGATCGCCGGCACCCGAGATGTAATACTTCTCGCCATTGATGACCCATTCATCGCCGTCGAGTACGGCTGCCGTCTCGATATTCGTGGCATCCGATGACGCCACATTCGGCTCGGTCATCGCGTACGCCGAGCGAATTTCGCCTTCGAGCAGCGGTTTCAGCCACTGTTCTTTCTGCGCTGGCGTACCGACACGCTCAAGCACTTCCATGTTGCCGGTGTCCGGCGCACTGCAGTTCATTGTGCGGGACGAAATCGGGTTTTTACCCAATTCTGTCGCAATGTAGGCGTAGTCAAGATTGCTCAACCCTTCGCCGGTCTCAGAGTCAGGCAGGAAGAAATTCCAGAGCCCCGCGTCCCGGGCTTTCTGTTTCATTTCATTCATCAACTCGATCTGGCGCGGATGGTACGACCACGGGTCATCGAGCTGTGCATGCAATGCATGGTATTCCTCGGTGGCGGGGTCGACATTCTCAGCGATGTGTTTCTTGACAGCGTCGAGCAGCGGTTGCGCTTCGGGCGACATCGAAAGATCAAATAATTCGGGATGGTATTCGTTCATGCGTCTCTCCTGATTGCGCAATGATCATATATGTACGTCCGCACGGGCGGGAACTGTGGGTTTCCGCAACACGCTGCGAACTCCCCCATTTATTGATAAAGGGGCGTAATGGCATCGACCGACGACTGGTAGGACCGGTACACGTCCGAATAGAGCTCCACGGCACTCTTTTCTGGCTCGCAGCCAAGCTCGGCGGCTGCCGACAAATGCTCACCGACGATCGCTTCGACGGGTTGCTTGTCGAGTGCAGCCAGAGCCTGCAGCGCGGCGCCCAGTGCCGCGCCCTCGGACTGCTCCAGCACCGTCACGCGGCGATCGCAAACATCCGCGATGAGTTGCCGCCAGGTCGCGCTGTTGGCACCGCCGCCGGTCAGGACGATTTCGTCGGCGGTGACACCCAGATCGGCTAACCGGTCAATGCCGAACCTGAGCGCGAACGTTGCACCCTCCATCGCCGAGCGCAGCAGGTTATCCCGGGACGCGTTGTTGGCATCAATGCCGACGAGGCAGCCCTTGCCGCGCGGCAGATTGGGCGTGCGCTCGCCATTGAAAAAGGGCAGCGTCAGAATACCGCCGGCACCGCGGGGCGCTCCTGCGACCAACGTTTCAAACGCCTCGATATCGGCACCCAGCAGGCCGCGAACCAGCTCCGTGGTTACGGTGCAATTCATTGTGCAAAGCAGCGGCAGCCAGCCACCGGTTGACGAGCAAAACGCGGCAATCTCGCCTTGTGGATCGACAACCGGCGTGTCCGAGTAGGCGTACACGGTACCCGACGTTCCCAGACTCACGGTCATGCGACCAGCCGCCACGTTGCCGGTCCCGATCGCGCCCATCATGTTGTCGCCGCCGCCGGTGGAGACGGGTATTCCGGCCGGTAGTCCGGTCGCAGCAGCGACCTCCGCTCGCAGTTCGCCGATGAACTCGTTGTCGGTTCGCAGCGGCGGCAGTGACGCCGACAAATCCCGCTCCGGGTCGAGCGCCTTGAGCATTTCGCTCGACCAACGTCGCTCGCGCACATCAAGGAAACCCGTACCGGAGGCATCGCCGGCCTCCATGCAATGCTCGCCGGTCAGGTAGTAGTTCAGATAATCATGTGGCAGCAGCACGCAGTCCATCTGCTCATAGAGTTTTGGATGTGTTTGCTTGAACCACAGTACTTTTGACGCGGTGTACCCCGGCAGGATGGGGTTGCCTGCGCTCTTGATGCACGAATCGACACCGCCCATTGCCTCGGTCAACTGGTCACATTCATTTTCCGTCGAGGTATCGCACCAGAGTTTGACGGGGGCAAGGACCGCGCCGCTTTTGTCGATCGGCACAAAGCCGTGTTGTTGACCGGATACACCGATCGCGGACACGCTGCGCACTGATTGCTTGTCGAGTTGCGACAGCGCATCGTGCAGCGCATCAATCCACCATTGCGCCTGTTGCTCGGCGCTGCCGTCCTGCCGCTGATCAATCTCGAGCGGTGACATGGCGGACGAGAGTATTCGTCGAGTGCCAGCGTCGTACACCAGGGCCTTCAGATGCTGTGTGCCGAGGTCGATGCCAAGCGTCGTACTCATTCGTTCGCTGTATCCACTTAATAGGGGTTGGACGGTGACATTTGCCAGAACTGCAGAGAATGTACGCGGCTGCTCGCGCCGCGCGAAAACAGACTAACACCGACACTTTCGGCTTGCGCCGGATAGATTCGGCGCACGACAGCCTGGCGCCGGTTTGCAAACACCTCCACCACCGACTTATCGACAAAAACCCGCAAATTGAGGCGTTCACCATCAGCCAGCTTCAAAGGGCCGGCCTCGACCGAGTTTGCCTTGTCTTCGGGTCCTGACCTTGTCGTGTCGATCTTGAGCTCACCCTTTTCCGCGTCGTATGAGATCACCGTTTCCTCGGCGCCGTCCGGTGACACGCAGACCTTGACGCCAAATTCGCTGGCGTCGGCGCTGTCCATTTCGATGCACAACTCGATGCTGTTGCCGCCGATGCCATCGACGACGACGTCATTATCGGCGGGTACGTCAATGTCGCCACGCTGATCGCCGTTATAGCGCAGCGCTTCGATTTCTTCGGGCAGGTCGATGAGCATCTCACCATTTTCATCGAGCGACAGCACGCGCGGCAGGCTCATCGTGCCCGACCACCCCTGATCGAATCGCACACCAAACTCGCGATAGTCCATGAGCCATGCCCACATGATGCGCCGACCCCGGTCGTCCACGAGGCTCTCCGGGGCGAAGAACAGGTTGTCCGACCAGCTCATTTGCGCATGCGACTCAGGATAGAACTGTTCGTCCTTCCATTCGCCGAGATAGTAGCGGCACCCCAACGTGTGACTGATGCACAAGAGCACATCGGTATCGCCGAGTTTAAAAAGATCGGCGCAGGAAACGTCCTCGTCGAGCGGTACGCCGTCGACACCGTGCGCGAACAGGTCGCCCGTGTACTGCCATTCGCCAGACAGCTCGGGTGCTTTCGCAACGCCCGGATGTTTGCCACCAAAAATGGCGTAGTAATTTTCGCCGTCATACCAGCCGAATGGGTCCCAGGACCGATACGTGTCGTGGAACTCGTCACCCTCTTCGGTTTTCGGCGTAATCGGGTTCGAGTCGAGCTTTTGCCACGCGTTGAGATCATCGTCGAGCGCCACAGCCATCGCGTTGCCCTGCCCGACCTGGTGATAACAGATCGTTGGCACGCCCACTGCGTTGAGAAAACAATTGCCGCTATACATGCCGTTGAGCAGGCCCGTGGGATGATGGCGCCAGTGAAACAGGTCGGTGCTCGAGACATGGCCCCAGTGATCCTGCTTCTTGCCGGAACGCTGATCCTGGAAGATATAGAAGAGATGGTAGCGACCCTTCCAGTAGATGGCGCCATTTGGATCGAACGGTGCCGCAATGCCTTCCGGCATCACGAAATGGTAGCCGGGGCGCGCCGGATCGCGGAGCAGGTTCTCCCTGAATTCGCGTATCGCAACTGCCTGCTTGTCAATTTCCAGTTTGCGGGCTTTTTCGTCGTCGTCCAGCGGCTCCGACTCCCAGTCGACCACTTCGCTGCGATAGAGTCGCCACGCGCCGTCTGCTTCCTTTCTCAGCGTAAACAGACTGGTTAGGCTGCCCTTTGCCGATGACACCGTGACGCGGGAGAACGTTGCGCTGTCGCCGTCGAACTCGAGCTCACCGCCAACGAAATTTACGCGCAGTCCCTCAATGCCTTGGTAGTGCTTGATCAGTTCCGCTTTCGTCGTGCCTTTGCCATCGCGAAACTCATCGGAGATCAGCTCGGCAAACGTCGCCATATCCGCTTCCGAGACCGCCGCCTCGTACTTTGTCAGCAGTGTTTTCACCGCCGCCAGATCACTCATCGCATTCGATCCCTTCCTGGAGCGCCGAATACGCTTCCCTGTTTTGGCCTGCATCGGCGAAGTTGACCAGTTGAAACTGCGTGTCTTTGCCGTGCTGCTTTTGCCGGCAGGTATGAATCGAACTACCCCACCAGTTATCACTCGGGAGTCCGCCGGCGGCATCGACGGCTTCGTCTGTCGCCAGTACCTGCGGTCCGCGCACGAATGCGACGGACTCGGTGGTCACGTCGCCGTCGCCTACAACGCGCGTCTCTAACGGTATGTTGACCGCCACCGTATCGCCGGATACCCAGCGCCGCGAAATCTCAAGCCAGCGATTACCCGCTGGCGTAAACGATTGACCACCGACGTTCGCTTCGAAGTTCGTCGCCCACTCAGGCACGCGCAGTACCAACGAAAACTCGGCTGCCTCCTGCAACTCAAGCTCGATTTCCAGCGTGCCGGACTCCGGATAGTCACCCCGGACGTGCAATGTAATTCCGCCCGGCAAGGCGTGTGTGCCCGGCACGTACTGCAACAACGCCGGTTTGCCATGCAAGGTCCCGGCAATGAGCGCCGGAATCATCGCCATGCCGCGAGGGATGCTGCTCGAACAACATGAAATCCGCGGTTCGCCCTTGTCGTGATCGTTGTATCCCTTGTGTCCAACAAGCGGCGTAAAGTACGACACCTCACCGGTATGCGGCGACTGCGCGCCGGGCAGCGCGTTGTAGATCGTGCGCTCAAGTTCATCCGCGTACTCCACCACGCCGGTCAACTCAAGGAGGTGCAGATTGAGTTGTAACCAGGTCACCGTGACGCAGCCCTCGCCGACGGCCTGACCGGGCGGCAAGCGATGATCCGGCGTGAACTGCTCGAAGTAGCTTGTCGTACCCGTCACATACAATCGCCGCGTAGCAATGTCCTGCCAGGCGTTCTGGCATGCACGCAAATAGCGCTCGTCGGGATCGACGCGGTACAGCTCCAGTAGCCCGACAAGATTCGACAACATCTCGTAGGCTTTTCGGTTCGCGGTTTTGTGTACGTTGCCATGCTCCAGCAGGCTGGTTAGCAACTGGCAGCCATCCT
>JBCAZN010000196.1:0-5657 GCA_038533035.1 Pseudomonadota bacterium | reverse complement strand
CTGGTTTTTCCGTGGAAAAACCAGGTCACTGACACCAGGTTTTTTGCTACCACTTGTCGGGCAGGTCGCCGACGCGTTTGAAGTTGGCGCCGAGCATTACGCCGAGTTCGCGTGACTCGCCCGGGTTGAGGTGGATGCCGGGGCGGCCGTGTGCCCAGCGCCAGTTGCAGACCAGCGCGACATCACCGACGCTCCAGTTGATCGGCACGCCCTGTTGATCGTAGACGTCGATGAACAACTGTTTCTCTGCACGCGTCATTTCGGTCAGATCGCCGAAGGTCAGCTTCAGTGGACGCTGGTCGTACGGAATGTGTTGCACCATGGGCCAGGTGTCGAACCACGCGCCGTCGTCCGCAATGCTGGCGAATAACAGGTTGCGATCAAGCGGCTCGTAGTATTCGAACGCAGAAATGTAGTAACGCGTCCGCAGCATGCGGTTCGGGCCCCACTCAATCTCGAGACCCTTTTCACGGGCCACGGTCTCAGCCTCGTCCGGATCCTCGGTCAGCATTGATTTCTGCCAGTGGTTGTAGACGTTGATCGGTTCCTTGCCCGTATACCGTTCCCGGTCGGTCAGATCGCGGTGATAGCAGATTCCGAGTTCTTTCAGCTTCTGGCCGAAATCGGTTGCAAGGATGGCGTCGGTTGCAGCGACGTTGTCGGACACGAACGTTGCACCTCGGTCGTCAATAGCCGTCTTGGCCATGAAGCCGAGCATCGTCGAGCTCTCGCCGACGTAGGCCATCTCGTGGTGGTAGTGCAAATGTGCGACCAGCGGTGCGCCAATCTCGTAGACGTTGGGTTCGATTCGGTCGCGCGGGTTGGCGCCGGCTTCATACTTCATCTCGTCGGTCATGACGAGCCGCGCCGCGGCACGCATTTTCTGTACGTCAGTCAGGCCTGTATTGATCAGGTAGACGAGACCAATCTCATCGAAGATCTCGTTCATGCGACGGCCGAGTTCACTGCCCGCTTTAAAGTCGGACTCGTCCATCGCGTACTGCGAGCAGTCGATCGTAAAACGCGCCGGGTCAACGGCCGGCGCGCCGGTCCACCAGTTTGTTGCCAGCTGGTCTGGCAGCGGTGCCAAGGATGTGTTCACTAGCCTGTCTCTATCAATTGAGCCGTCTTAAAGGGTTCTTCCAGCTTATTGTGCCTGCTGAAGCCCTGCTTTGACGAGGAAAGATATCACAATAGAATCATTCCAAAGCCTTGTTTCGCAAGAAACTATTGGTATCAATTTGTTTCGAACGTGGCCACCTGTAGCGGCAGATTTGATGCCACCGCCGCACGCTTCATACCTTCTGAATTATAGGCCATAGAAATCGCCCCGTTTCGGGACACCGCGATGACGCCGGCGTCACCGCCGAGCCGTGCTATTTCATCGAGTACGCCCTGGATCGCGTTATCGAGGGTCGTACCGCTTTTGACCGCGCACGCCACGGCGATTGCGCCGCCCGAACGCATGATGTGCTCTCCGATTCCTGTGAAGGAAATGGCGACCTCGTCGTCCGCCCAGGTACCGGGGCCTATCAATGGAGTGTCGCCGACTCGCCCTTCAAGTTTGCCGAACGTTCCGCCGGTCGAGGTCGCGGCGGCCAGGGCACCGTTTTGATCCAGCGCGACCGCGCCGACGGTGCCGTGCTTCATATCGTTGATTTCATTTTCGTAAACACCCACCGGCAGTCGAAACCAGGTGTCAGGATCGTCGATCGCCGCAAACTCGTGACTGGCAGCGAAATTTGCAGCACCGCGCCCGACCAGCAACACGTGCGGTGTGCGTTCCATGACACCACGCGCGACCCGGACAGGATTCGCAAAACCGCAGAGTCCGGCGACGCCGCCTGCCTCGCGGCTGGTGCCATCCATAATCGAGGCATCGAGCTCCACGTAGCCAGCGGTGTTGGGTGCCGAGCCCCGGCCCGCGACATACAGGCCGCAGGACTCCAGCTCGGCCACGGCGAATTCGACGACATCGAGGGCATGCGAGCCGTTTTTCAACATGGCCTCGCATTCGCGAGCCAGCGGTCCAAGGTGGGCCTCGGTTTCTGAATAATTACGGCCGGCAACGGCGCCGGCGCCGCCATGCAGCGCGAGTGACCAAGTCTTTGTTTTCACACGTTGAACTTACACCAAATTGCTAACGTTATGTTTCGTAACTGGCGCGCGCCGGGGTTCCGACCGTGAATTGTGCGCCAATCTAAATTAGAATCGCGGGTTTCCCAAGAACGATTCGGAGACGCCGAATATGTATTTCATGAGAACCAGAATCATCGCTGTCATCGCAACGCTGGTTATTGCGTCAGGCGCGCTTGCGCAAGAGATTCCGGTTGAAGACCTTTTCAGAAACCCTGAATTTACCGGTCTGCAACTGTCCCCGAGCGGCAAATACCTCGCTGCACTGATGCCCCTGGGCGGGCACCGGAATGTCGTCGTCCTTGAGACGGGCAACCTGCGTAACGTCAAGCAACTGACGGGACTCACGGATCAGGATGTCGCCAGTTTTTTCTGGGCGAATGACGATGTCGTAGTCTTTACGATGGATAACGACGGCAATGAGGCATTCGGCCTGTACGCCGTGAACCGCGATCGTAAGCGGCCCATTGTGCGCACACTCATCAAGCCTGAGGTAGGGCAGTCCGGAATACGTTTCGCGCAAGTTGTATCAACCTTGCCTGAAGACCCGGACCACATCATCGTGCAGTGGAATACCAAGCGGCCGAGTTACTGGAACCTTTATCGCGTCAATGTGAACGGCGGTCGTCCGGTCCTGCTGACTGAAAACGTCAGCGACGTAACCGGCTGGTTCGTGGATCACGACGGCAATCCCAGGGGGGCCTATGTGGTTGACGGCCTCGATGGCAAATTTCTGTACCGCAATGCAGATGATGAGGGCTTTGACACGTTACTCGAGTTCAATATTCTGGACGAAGGTATATCGCCGATGGTCTTCAGCTACGACAACCAGACGATGCTGGTCGGTTCGAACATCGGTCGCGATAAAATGGCGCTTTATGAGTTTGATCCGTCGACCGGCGAATTGGGCGATATGCTTTTTGCACATGACAAGGTCGACATTGGCGGCCCGATCATGTCATACCACCGCAAGAAACTGCTCGGTGTCTCGTACTTTGATGACTATCCCCGCATCCACTGGTTCGACGAGGAAGAAAAGAAGCTTCGCGAAACCCTTTCTGCAGCGTTTCCGGGCAAACGCGTCGACATCGTCAGTGCTTCACGCGATGAGAGTCTGAACGTGTTGCTGGTCCACGATGATACTGATCCGGGCAGCTACTATTTGTACGATCGCGAGCAGGCCCAGGTACGTTACCTCGTGTCACGCATGGGGTGGCTGAATCCGGACGAACTCGTCGAAATGCACCCGATTGAATTCAAAGCGCGCGACGGCCTGTCGATACCGGGCTATTTGACGTTACCGAAGGACTATGAAGCCGGCGATCGTGTTCCTTTGGTGGTCAATCCGCACGGCGGCCCGTTCGGTGTGCGAGATATGTGGGGCTTTAATCCCGAGCACCAGTTCCTGGCCAATCGTGGCTATGCCGTCGTGCAGGTCAACTTTCGCGGTTCCGGTGGCTACGGCCGACAGTTCGAACAGGCAGGCTATGGCAAGTGGGGTCAGGAAATGCAGCATGACATCACGGACGCCGTTCGGTACCTGATTGACGAAGGCATCGTCGATGAGAATCGTGTCTGTATTTACGGCGCCAGTTACGGCGGATACGCCACGATGGCCGGACTGACCTTTACACCCGAGGTATATCGTTGTGGCATCAACTATGTTGGTGTCACCGATGTCGCGTTGCTGTTCAGCTCGATGCCGAAACACTGGGAGCCGCTTCGAGAAGTCATGAAGATCCAGATCGGAGATCCTAAAGACAAGGAATTCATGGACTCAATTTCACCTCTGGCACACGTTGAAAAAATTGACGATCCGCTGTTTATTGTTCATGGCCGAAAAGATCCCCGTGTCGTAATCGCTCATGCCGAACGACTCAGCAAAGAACTCAAGGCCAATGAGAAGGTCTTCGATCGATTTTATAAAGCCGATGAAGGCCATAGCTTCCGCAAGGAGGAAAACCGCCTGGAGCTATACGGTCATATAGACCGTTTTCTGAAGGAACACCTCTAGAAAAGGGGCGGCCGGGTTCAAAACCGGTGCGACGCATTGATCGAAATACTGCGTCGCTCGCCCTCGCCCTGAAACGGGTAGACCAGGTGCAGCAAGCTGGACGGAAATGCGTAGAACCGTCCAGCTTGCGGCCTGACTCTGACCGTCGAGGTCTGCAAAGTCGCGAGGCTGTCGCCAGCGGCACGATCAACAAACTCGATACATCCATCGGTAGGCTGCTTGCCCGGTAGCGCCGACCCTTCCATTTTGTCGGGGACCTTCAAGTACATGACGCTGGCGATGGTCGCCATCGAGTGGTTGTGAATGGGGTTGTACTCACCGGCAAACTGGCTGACTACCCAGGCCGATTCGATGTCGATTCGGGCGGGATTGCGAAACTCTCCGGAGTCGACGAGCTTGTCGACCTCTTTTTTGTAGTCCGGAGCCGCGTTGCAGTAAATCGAACCAAAACTGAATTCGGCAAATACCTGCTTCAGGTAGTCGGCAACCCCGATTTCCTCCAGCACCGCGTCGGGAATGCGAATCTCCTCGCGGATCTGCCCGACAAGGTAGGCCCCCCAGGACTCCCGGCCGCTACTGGCAAGCAATTCGTCCGTTGTAGAGAGCAGCGCCTCGAAGATGTCGTCCGGTAGTTGTGTCTCGAGGATACTGGGTCCGAATGGCTTGACGATGTCGTACTCAATTTCGTTGATTTCACGGCGATGCCGGAGCCCCGCGAGTTCACTATTGTTGTCCATGCGCTGATTCCGCGATATTGAATGATTAACAGGGTTGTTGCACAACTACAACAAATCGGCCCAGGCTTCGGCAAGACACGAAAATAACTCGCTGAGGTAGGCCAAAATACATCTTAAATTATTGATATTTATAGATAAAAGTCAATTACGAAATTCCCGCGTACGATTCGTGCGTTGCCTCAGATGGGCCCGCGGATTTCGCTATCGTTGCACAAATCACACGAAAAATTGACTTATTTCCCAACCGCGGCTAAATTCCACCATTCCAAAATTAGTACGGCAGCGGCAGAGTCCTGTTGCATAAACGCCGCATACCCTTTTGGTTTTCTCAAACAGCATAAGTGGGGAATCAATGAAAAATACTACTCTCTCGCGAGCTATTAAGCTCGCTATTTTGGCTTCCGGCGCAACTGCGCTGTCGGCGCCAGCTGTCGCTCAAGACAGTTCAAACGATAACGAACTCGAAGAGATTATTACTACTGGTTCGCGTATCAAACAGGATGTGTCTGACGCTCCGCGTCCGATCACGGTAATGGACAAACTCGACCTTGAACTTTCAGGTCTGGACAACGTTGCCGACGTCCTTCGTAACACGACCTTCAACACCTACGGTTCGTTCCGTGAGCGTTCTGGTACGTCATTTGGTCAGGTCGCGCTGGTAAGCCTGCGTGGACTTGGTGCCGATTACACGGCCGTTTTGATTAACGGACGCCGCGTACCGGGTAACCCGATCACGGGTGGCTCGTCGGTCGACCTCAACTCGATTCCGC
>JBCAZN010000195.1:0-5701 GCA_038533035.1 Pseudomonadota bacterium | reverse complement strand
GATGATCACGTCGAGGTTGAACTTCAGCGCGTCGTTAGGCGCCCACTCAAACGTGGAAGCGAGATTGACCGTTTCGTAGTCGTAGTTCTCCTGCTCCTGAACCAGGAACTGGATGCCTAAGAATTCAGCAGGATCGACAGCGGCCGGTGGAGATACTCGCGTATCCCGGTCGGTGCGCGGGCGGAACGAGACAGATTCCTGTTCCGTGTAGCTGCCGCTGATGACGAAACCGAAGTCGCCGGAATCCGTTGACCAGTTATTGCCAAAGGCACCAGAAAGTCGCGGCGTCATGCTCTCGGTGCTCAGGCTGCTGTCTTCGTATTGGAGTCGGACTGCACCCAGCATTTCCGTAAGTTCAAGCGGACGGATCGTTTTCAGGTTAACCGTGCCACCAACCGAACCTTCAATGGTTTTAGCGTCAGGCGATTTGGTCACTTCGACCGCTCGAATAATGGCCGGATTGATGTCTTCAAAATTGATGCCGCTGCGACCGGCGCCCGAACCAACGGTAGATACACCGTTAATTTCGACGCGGTTTGCGTTGGTACCACGAATCTGAACGCCCGTGCCAACACCGGCGGTACGGGTGATCTGAATACCTGTGATGTTCTCAAGAACCTCGGCGAGGTTTTGATCAGGCAGCTTACCGATATCTTCGGCGATGATGACTTCGACCAGCTTGTCGGAATTGCGCTTCTGGTCGACAGCATTCGCGAGAGATCCTCGAATACCCTTGACGACGACTTCTTCAATTTGTCCGTCGTCCTGTGCAACGGCGACTGGCAAGAATGACAGCGCGGCTACGGGTATTGCGAGCAGTGCGATTGCACGCTTCATGTTCATTGTGTTCCCCCTGGCTATAGGTACGTAATTATTCGGACCGGCAAAACGCCGAACCAATTCCACTTTTGGTCCAGACAGCATCCGGACCAATTTTATAAACCAATTATGATAATAATGTCAACCGATTTTCTTTTCCAATTATCATATATTGGTAATACCAATTTAGACGAGGCTACTCGTTACCGGGCTTCCCGATAGTCGCGAGAATTCCGCCGTCTACATAAATAATCTGGCCGTTAACGAAGTCGCTGGCCCTCGAAGCCAGGAATACCGCCGCGCCCTGCAGGTCGTCGGGGTCGCCCCAGCGCCCTGCGGGCGTGCGCCCGACGATAAATTCATTGAACGGATGGCCATCGACCCGAATCGGTGCGGTCTGCTCCGTGGCGAAGTAGCCCGGCCCGATGCCATTCACCTGAACGTTGTGTCTTGCCCATTCAGTCGCCATGTTGCGCGTAAGCATTTTCAGCCCGCCCTTTGCAGCGGCGTACGCACCGACCGAGTCACGACCGAGTTCGCTCATCATTGAGCAGATGTTGATGACTTTGCCGCGCTTGCGGTCAACCATGCGCGCGACAACCGCCTTCGAAACTACGAACGCGCTGGTGAGATCGGTACGAATGACCAGCTCCCATTCGTCGAGGGGCATCTCGAGCATCGGAATACGACGAATTATCCCGGCGTTGTTGACAAGGATATCGATTGGACCGACCTCGTCTTCGATTTTTGCGACCGCTGCCGCGACCTCGTCTTCGTTGGTTACGTCGAAGCGATAGCCATGCGCCGCGTAACCGGCTTCACTGTAAGCGGCAACCGCTTTATCAATTTTTTCCTGCGACGAGTTGCCGTTGACGACCAGTGTTGCGCCAGCGGCACCCAGGCCATTGGCCATCGCCATGCCCAGGCCATGGGTTGCCCCGGTTACCAGGGCCACTTTGCCATTCAGATCAAACAGGCTGGAACTCGTCATTTCAAATTCTCACTCAATCAGTCCGAAGTATCGTGGCAGTGCTTCGCTTATTGCCGGTACATACGTCACCAGTAGCAATGCAATGATCAATGCGACATACATCGGCACCATCGGCCGGACAATATTTCCGATACTCGTTTTGGCAACAGCACAGCTGACAAACAGGATGCTGCCGACCGGCGGAGTGCACAGGCCGATGGTCAGGTTCATGATGAGCATTACGCCGAAGTGCAGTGGCGACATGCCAAGCTCAACCGCAACTGGCAAGAAGATCGGCGTAAAGATCAATACCGCCGGCGTCATGTCCATGAAGATGCCAATCGCCAGCAGGAACAGGTTGATCAGCAGGAACAGCATCAGCGGGTTGTCACTGATATCCAGAAGAATGCCAGCCAGCTCGGCAGGCACATTTTCGTATGCCAGTAGCCACGACATCGCAATCGATGTGCCAATCAGGAACATCACGATCGCTGTCGTCTCGGCTGACTTGATCAGGATGTCGGCAAGTTCCGCAGGCTTGACTTCGCGATACACCAGTACCGCGAGGACTAACGAGTACACCACGGCGATAGCGCCGGCTTCCGTCGCAGTGAACACGCCACCGAGAATGCCGCCAATAACGATCACGACCAGCAGCAGGCTGGGAAGCGCCGCCAGCGTGCGGCTCGCCGCTTCGCGCGCGCTGACTCGGGCGCCGCGCGGCATGTTGTGCTTTTTGGCATAGCCAGCCGCAACGACCATTAGCGCCACGCCCATCAGCAAGCCCGGCAGATAGCCCGCCACAAACAACGCGGCAATCGATACGCCACCACTGGCAACGGCATAAATAATGAGAATGTTGCTCGGCGGAATCAGCAGGCCGGTCGAAGACGCCGTGGCTGTCAGTGCGGCGCTGAAGTCGCCGTCGTATCCGTCGCGCTTCATCTCGGGAATCATGAAACCGCCAATCGCCGACGTGGCTGCCACCGCGGAGCCCGATATCGAACCGAATAGCATGCAGGAGATGACATTCACGAATGCGAGCCCACCTGGAAACATGCCAATGAACGCTTTGGAAAAATCGATCAGGCGGCGCGCAATACCGCCTCTCGCCATGAGCTGACCAGAAAGAATAAACAATGGAATCGCGAGCAAGGCGAAGCTGTTGAGTCCGCCCGCCATGCGCTGCGCCACCGTTGTAACCGCCGGCGAGAAATCGACGGCAAAAAGAAACGCACAAATCGTCGCCGCACCGATACTGAACGCAATTGGGACACCGATCGCGAACAAGACAGCAAAAACCAGAACGAGGACGAGGATTTCCACTAGTCCTCCCCAACCGTTGAGCCGTTAATGATCGCTTCGATCGCGAACAGAACAATCAAAACACCGCTTGCCGGAATGACCGAGTAGACGTAAGCAATCGGCAAGCCCATCGCCGCCGAGTACTGTTTGAGTTCCCAGGTCATCGACATCAACGACCCGCCGCCAACAATCAACACACTTGCGGCAAACAGCAAGCACACGACGTGCACGACTCGATGCAGATTGTTTTTACCGGCGTCGCCCAGCTTGTTGGCCAGCAGATCGATTCCCAGGTGGCTGCCGTGACGATAAGCAAACGCGGCGCCAAGCATGCCGATCCAGATCAACAGAAAACGTGCGAGCTCTTCGGTCCAGGCCGCCGGCACAACAAACAGATAGCGCGATAGCACCTGCCAGACTACGGACGCGACCATTGCGGTCATCAGCACCGCCAGCGCCGTTTTCAGTGTCTTGTCCAGAGCCCCCATGATTGTCATCGCTGCGTCACTCCATGCGCTTTATGGCGTCGAGTAACTCGCCGGTTTCGGTGCCGGCGTAGGCGGCCTTCATGGGTTCAACTGCAGCCCGGAACGGCTCTTTGTCCGGATACGTCACGGTGACGCCGGCTGCCTTTACTGCTTCCAGCGACTGTTCGGTTTCGGCCTGCCAGAGTTCCCGCTGATACGTGACGGACTCGCGCACAGCACGCATCAACCAGCCCTGCTCTTCGGCCGACATCTCATCCCAGACACGTTTGCTCATGAGCAGCACGTCCGGAACAAACGTGTGTTCGTCGAGTGAGTAATAGCCCGCCGCCTCGTAGTGACGCATACGATGAAACGTCGGCGGATTATTCTCTGCACCGTCGACAACGCCCTGTTGTAAAGCAGTATAGATTTCACCGAGTGAAATCGGCGTAGGACTGCCACCGAGCTCAGCCACCATGCGAACCGACGTCTGGCTTTTCATCACGCGAATTTTCAGACCTTCGAGATCGGCCGGCGTGTTCACCGGACGCGTATTCGTATAGAAGCTGCGGCTGCCGGCGTCGTAATAGCCCAGACCTTTGAGTCGCGCGACTTGCAGCGACTCCAGCAAACGTGCACCGATCTCGGAATCCAGCACGCGCAGGTGGTGATCGCGATCCTTGAAAATATAGGGAATGCTAAAAAGCTTCAGCGTCGGAACGAAACCCTCGAGCGGACTCGCGGAAACCTTTGTCATTGCAAGCGAACCGATTTGCAGGAGTTCGAGCGTCTCGCGCTCCGACCCCAGCTGGCCGCCGGAATAAATCGCGATACGCATTTGACCGTCGGAATACTCCTCCAGTCGTTCCCCCATCAGAACCATCGCCCGGTGAACCGTATGACCTTCATCAAGACCGTGCGCGAGCGTCAGGACTTTTTCACCGCGCGTCTCGCTGCAGCCCGCGAGCAGGCACAAACTCGCAAGCCAGACAAACCAGGCAGATTGCCTTACTTCAGCTGGCATATATCCAGGACGTTCATGTCGGTGTAGTCGAGGTTCTCGCCACCCATCGCCCAGATGAAGGAGTAATTGGAGTTGCCGCAGCCCATGTGAATCGACCACGGTGGTGATATGACCGCTTCGTTGTTGTGCATGACGATGTGGCGCATCGAATCCGGCTCGCCCATGAAGTGGAAGACGCGCTCGTCCTCGCCCAGCTCGAAATAGAAATACACCTCGGAACGACGGTCATGCAGGTGTGGCGGCATCGTGTTCCAGACGCTGCCCGGATTAAGAATCGTCAGTCCCAGCAGCAGCTGCGCCGACTTGCAGGTTTCCGGCACGACGTACTTGTAGATCGTTCGATCATTCGACTCTTCGAGCGACCCGAGCTTCAACGGCACCGCTTCCTTGATTGAAATTTTGACGAGTTCGAAGCGAGCGTGTGCCGGGGTTGACGCGAGATAGTATTTCGCAGGCCTCTTGCTGTCGTCACTGGAGAAAGTAACTTCCTCGCTGCCCATCGGGATGTACAGGCCGTCGCGTGGGTCGAGGTTTTGCGTCTCCCCGTCCACGACAATCTTGCCGGAACCTTCACCAACATTGATCACGCCAAGCTCGCGTCGCTCGAGAAACGGCGCACCGTCAACTGGTTCCGTCTGCTTCGGCAAGGCCACCGCCGCCTTCACCGGTGCCGCACCACCGATCACCATGCGCTCGTTGTGCGTGTAGTTGAGACTGATCTCGTCGGCGACGAACAGCTCGGTGACCTGGTACAGATCGCACAGGGATTCGTTGCTGATGCCATCGATCATCGACGGATGGGTTGCCTGGTACGTCTTTCTGAACATGCTGGGTTCCCTGCCTGTGTATTGTCGCTATGGTAACCGGTGTCAATTTCGGATGTAAAGGCCAATTTTGGCCGTTATTGGCGTTACCCGGATGGCCTTCTCGACGATTCGCGACGCACCAGAGTCGGTGTCGTCTGGTTCGGCCCAACCTCGATCGTCTTGTCATGCGCAGCGCTCAACAGCTGGCGCGCAGCGAGCCTTCCAATTTCCCGCGACGGCGTCTCGATCGTCGTAAGGCGCGGCCAGATCCGGGTCGCTGTCTGGAAATTATCGAAACCGACCACGGAAA
>JBCAZN010000194.1:0-5728 GCA_038533035.1 Pseudomonadota bacterium | reverse complement strand
GCGTACTCGCATTCCTTACGCTCGAAAAAAATGCATCCGCGGACGGGTCATCGGTAGCCGGTTTCGACTTGAGCGTCGTCAGGAAGGTCCTGAAGATGCCCGTCGTCTGGCTGATCACCCTGATCATCATGACGGGCTACTGCGGCTACTGGGGAATCATCCGTGTGACGCCGTACGCGTCAGATGTGTTCATGATGAGCGCCGCCCTTGCGGGTACGGTTGCAGTTGCCAAGATGTGGCTGAAGCCGGTGGCCGCCTTTATCGCGGGCTGGCTCGCCGACAAAGTGGGCATCTCTATTTCTGTGGCCGCGGCGTTTGCGGCCCTGATTTTCTGTTTCCTCGTATTCGCGTTCCTGCCGGGTTCACCCCTGATGGTGCCCTACATGATTGTGAACCTCGCGTTGGCATCCATCGCTGTATTCGCGATGCGCGGCATCTACTTTGCATTGCTCGAGGAAGGCGGCGTGCCGATGGCCGTGACCGGCACCGCAACCGGCGTGATTTCTGTGCTTGGATTCACCCCGGATATCTTCATACCCGTTATGGGCGGCTGGATGCTCGACACCTGGCCCGGCAGCGCGGGGCACCGATACTACTTCCTGACGACGGCCGCGATCTGCGCCGTTGGCCTGCTCGCGTCATTGCTGTTCTACCGGAAATACGTCAGGAATCCGACGAGCGGTAAAAAATAACCGACGAAGGCAGGAACCCCGACAAGCGGACCGTTCTGTCCGACCAGTAACATTCCACGACGCGCTGTCGTCATCCAGAATTGATTCTCGGACAATTAATGACCGCTGTAATTATGTCTAAACAAATAGAAATCGAAGGCTGGAGAGTTCCGCTGGAAAAGCCGGTCAAAGGCAACGATGCGGTGCCCGGTGACCGCAAACGGCTTAAGGACGTCGACGTGGTTTCGCTGGAGGTCGTCGACCCCGACGACTTCGGCACCGACCCGTATAACCGCACCGGTTCTTTCTGTATCCCCGACTTCGAAGAAGATTAGCGTCTAGCCGTCATCCGCTGGCTGTTTACGAAAGACATCCGGATTGCCGGGCAGAAAGCGTTGACTGCAAGTTCGAGCGGTTTGCACGTTGGCGCTGCGCAAGCCAGGCGGGACTATCTAAACCCGGGTCACATCCCGAACTCGCTGTAGCACGTCGAGGCCTTGCATCGACAGCCAGTGCAGCAGGTCGATAAAGATCCAGTTTTCGGCGAGCTTGTCGCCGTCGCGTCGATAGATATCGACGACGCGCATGTCGGCGCGTGTTTCGTTTGCCGGCAAGCCGAGGAAACCGCCGGTCGGCGTGTTCGTAAGATTGGCCCAGCCGAAGAAGCCGCAGTAATTGCCTTCGGCAATGCGTGCCACGTGACCATTAAACACCTTGTCCTTCAGTTGGGTGCGAAACGGATACTGATGCTGTTCCTGGTAACGAGAAATTGTGTACGTGGCGCCGATGCCGGCCGGTCCGTACCAGGCCATGTCGTCGTGCCAGCAACGGGCGAGCACTTCGGGTGGGCAGCGATCGTTGCCGGATTCATTGAGTTCACTCAGGTCGGCGATCATCTTGTTGACGAGCTGCATCGTTGTCGTGCCTTCCTCGGCCGCCTGTGGCTCTAGCAAAATGCCGTCCTGCGTTAATGGACCGGGCTGTATGATTTCTGCTCCGGTCTGTGGCGGCAGCGGATAGCATCCGGCCTGCTGCATGATGCTGAGAACATCGCAAAAGAATGCTGACTCGGTAATGCGGTCGCCATCGACCCGGTGAAACTCCGCGTAACGCAGCATCGCAAGTTTTTGCGTGGCGGGAATGCCGAGCCAGTCGTTGTCGAACAACCCCATGAAGTGGCCCATTCCGACAACCCAGGTCGACGCGTTGTCGTCGACGTAGTTGGAGCCCGCGAAGAAGATGTCTTCACGACGCTGCAACGACGAAAAGGACCGGCGCAGCGGTAACCAGAAATTATCGACAACAGCGGTCGCGCCGGTTTGCTCGTAGAACGGGTGCATTCCGCGCCAGTGGTAGTCCGTCGAGACATGGCCGGCCAGTGTGTCGGCCAAAGCGTCGTCTGCGGCGCCGTCAAACTGCTGTTGCAGTTGGCGAACGATCTGTTTGGCTCGCTGGAGATTGTCGGAAGTCATTGATGCAGCTTAGTTTGTCGCGAAATATCGCGCCATACTATTGGATTTGGGTTCGAATGCAATATATATTCGGCGGCCGGATTCCGGTCAGCGATTCTGACTGACTGCCTATCTAAACGTGCTGCAGGAATACACCCTATGACAACTTCGGCGATAAATGCGGACAAGCAGTTCGTCTGGCAATACTGGGAGGCGCTGCAATCGGCAAATTTCTCGGACGTAAAGGATATTGCTCGCAAATACCTGGCTGATAACCATCGCTGGCACGGCTTCGATCCGGTCAACGACCTCGACGGGGCAAACACATTTGCAGAGAGTTTCTGGCGACCGCTGCTCGTGTCCTTTCCCAACCTTGAACGTCGCACATGGATATTCATCGGTGGCGAGTCCAGCGGCACATTAGACGGTTCGGGGGACGGCCGCCTGTGGGTATCGGGAACCGGCGTCTTCCGCGGCACATTCGAGAACGATTACCTCGGCATTCCCGCGAATGGCAAAGAGGTCGATATTCGCTGGGGTGAATTTTGCCGCGTGCAGGACGGCAAGATCTTGGAAACGTTTTTTCTGCTGGACTTGGTCGACCTGATGCAACAGGCCGGAATCCATGTACTGCCGCCAAGCAAGGGCAAAGACGGTATCTACCCGCCGCCGGCGGCAGGCGATGGTGTAATGCTGGAAGCCGGCGACGCCGAAGAGTCGGCTTACAGCCTCGAGCATATTCGGCGTTTCATCTTTGACGGTCTCAATAGTTATGATGAGAGCGATCTCGAAAGCATGGGTATGGCGGACTATTTCGATCCGGCCGTCAGTTGGTACGGCCCCGGCGGAATAGGCGCTTGCCTGAGCTTCCAGGAGTTCGAGGTCAAACATCAGGCGCCCTGGCTGCACGCTTTTCCGGACCGTGCCGTGCAGGACCTTGATGCACTGATTGCCGAAGGTCCGTACAGCGGAGGGCCAGGCTGGAACGGTGTGCTTGCGACGCACAAAGGTGAATACCTGGGCCACCCGGCAACAGGCAAGCGACTCGGTGTGACGGGCCTGGACTGGTGGAAGCGAGATGGCGAGCAGTACGTCGAAAACTGGGTGTTCGTCGATATGATCCATCTGTTCCGGCAACTCGATGTCGACCTGCTTGCACGCATGCGAGAAATGACATGACTGGTGCTCGCCCGGAGCAGGGCGAACTTACTCGAGACAACGACCTAAGCAAAACCAACGAGACACTTGCGACTATTGATGCGATGGTCGACGGTCTTAACGATCACGACATCGACAACATGGGGCGATTTTTCGCCGAGACATTTCGCTGGATGGGGAATGCGGGCTGCGGCACCAAGAATGGCTTGAAGGAATTCCAGGAAAACTGGCAGCGCCCGTTTCAGGCGGCGTTCTCCGACAAGGTATGTATTGATGAGGCACGACTGACACAAGGCGAGTGGTGCGCTGCGTTCGGGCGCCAGGAAGCGACACACAGCGGCGAGTTCATGGGAATTCCACCCACCGGCAAGAAGGTAGAAATTCGCTACATGGATTTCTGGAAAGTCGTTGATGGCAAGATCGTCGACAACTGGGTGATGGTCGATTTCCCGCATGTCATGCAGCAGCTTGGGGTTGATCCGTTTAACGGACAGGGCTGGGAGAAGTTCGACCCGCCATAGCAGGGCAGCCAGCGTGCTAAGCTTTCCGTCATCAGCGGCCAATTAAGAGAATAACGATATGCGCGTACTGCTGGCACTGTTACTGATTTCCCTGGCGACGCTTGCATCCGCAGCGGACAAAAAAGCGCTCGTCGGTGGTCGCCTGATCGACGGCTTGCTGGGCGAGCCGATTGCGAACAGCGTTATCCTGATCGACGGCGAGATCATCGAGGCCGTCGGTACCGTTGAGACGTTGCCGGTTCCGGACGGTTACGAAGTCATTTCGACCGATGGCATGTCGGTACTGCCGGGCCTTTGGGACATGCACGTGCATCTCATGATCAACGGCCACTCGGACTACGGTCACTGGCACGCAACTTATCCGGACCGTTTCGGTAGTGAAATCATGCCCGCGTCGGCCGAACAGTTGTTGCTCGCGGGCGTCACAACGGCTCGCGATCTGGGTGCGCCGCTCGACGATTCACTCAGTGTCCGGAGCCGTATTGCCGCCGGCGAAATTCCAGGTCCAAGACTGTTCATCTCCGGTCCGTTTATTCAAAACGAACCGTACCCGGGTACCGAGTTGTATCGTTGGGGAGTCGACAATCCGCGCGATGCGCGCGCGAAAGTCAGGCGACTTGCCGAAGCCGGTGTCGATGTCATCAAGATGGTCGACCAGGACGAGATGGGCCGAGAGTCCGCGTTTGCGGTCGTCGACGAGGCGCACAAACATGGCCTGCCCGTAGTAGGCCACTCGCATCGACCGGACGAGATCCGTCTCGGCCTCGAGATCGGCATCGACAACTTTGAACATACGGGCCTCACAGCGGCGCCCGGATACCCCGACGATATTATCGCCGCACTCGAGGAGCGCACCGCGACCGGCCGCGTCCGTGGCGGGCCGCTGTACTGGACGCCGACGGTTGAGGGTTTGTGGAATTACGATGGGGTCATTGCGAACCCCGAGCATCTCGATAATGACTGCTGGACGCGTGGCTTGTCGGACGACATTGTCGCGGATATCCGGCAGTCGATTCAGAGTCCGAAGGACCTCTTGTATTTTGACCTGACGCCGATGCGCAAACCGACCCTCAAGCACAAGATCACGCAATTACGTGAAGCAGGCGTTGTTCTGCTCATCGGCACTGACAGTGGCATCCCCATGAAATTTCACTGCCAGTCGACGTGGAATGAGCTCGAGGTGTGGGTCAACGTCATGGACATCCCGCCGATGGATGCGATTCGTGCCGCCACCTACTGGCCGGCCAAGATGATGAAGGTGTCGGACCGCTGGGGCACCGTCACGCCGGGGAAATACGCCGACATAATTGCTGTGCGCGGCGATGTGCTGAAACACATCAACCTGCTACAGCGTGTTGACCTCGTCATGAAAGGCGGCGTGGTCTACAAAGAGGACGGTCGGCCGGTCGACAACTAGTCGGGCAATACGCAACTACGCGGCAAAGGAAAACGCCCGGTCCATTTCGGTCGACCCGAGGTACGGTAGTCATCCGGCGCAATGGTCCCACCGGTCTTCGAAACCCAGCTGACAAACACATCGCGTGTCATCGGCAAGTTCGTATCGATGTCGAACCCGCCTTCCGGAATAATCGGTACCAGCACGTTGTCGCCGCCCAGCGCCATGTAATCGTTCACGATGACCCGTACGCTGTCATCATCGCTAATGGTTCGGTCATTGATGGCCATCTCGACCTGCATGACGTCGCCGTTGCACGACGCGCTAACACGCATGCCGGAAAACCCGACCCGGCGACGACCCCGGTACGATTGTTCTGCAATTACCCGCCGTAGCTCGGCGCCACTCAAGTCCAGGATTACGGCGCGATTTTCGAACGGTGAAACCTGGTAGACGCTGCCAAATGTCAGCGGCCCGGCGGGCAGGTCGGCACGTAGCCCACCCTGTACGTTATGCATGGCGATGTCGGCA
>JBCAZN010000193.1:0-5730 GCA_038533035.1 Pseudomonadota bacterium | reverse complement strand
GTAGAATCCCGCTGCGATGGCAACCAACCCGCTACATACAACGCTTTGCGGCATCGATATGGCCTCACCGATTGTGCTGCTTTCGGGTTGCGTTGGCTTCGGCGAAGAATACACGCGCGTCGAAGGGTATTCGAATGCTGACGTTGGCGCGGTCGTTCTGAAAGGCACGACCGGCGACATGCGGCTCGGAAACCCCGCGCATCGTGTTTACGAAACGCCGGACGGCATGCTCAATGCCATCGGGCTGCAGAACCCGGGTGTCGACAAGGTTGTTGATGACATTCTTCCCGGGCTCGACTTTTCCGAGACCCGCTTTTTCGCCAACGCATCGGGCTCGACCATCGAGGAATACGAGCGCGTCATTCGGCGTTTCGATGATTCCGACATCGATGCCATCGAGATCAACATCTCCTGCCCGAACGTCAAGGAAGGCGGCGTACAGTTTGGTAATGATCCCGAGATGTCGGCGCGCGTCGTCGCGGCCTGCCGCGCACTAACCTCTAAGCCGCTGATCACCAAGCTTTCGCCGAACCAGACCGACATCCAGGAGAATGCGCGCCTGTGTATTGAGGCGGGCAGCGATGGCTTTGCGGTCATCAACACGCTCATGGGCATGGCGATTGACGCCGAAACCCGCAAGCCGGTCATTGGCAACGTGCGCGGCGGTTTGTCCGGTCCGGCGATCAAGCCGGTTGCGCTTCTCAAGGTGCAGCAGGTCTACGAGGTGGCAAAAAAGCACAACGCGCCGATTATCGGCCAGGGCGGAATCATGACCGCAACCGACGCGATCGAGTTCATGGTCGCGGGTGCCGCAGCAGTCGGCGTCGGTACTGCGCTTTTTTACGATCCGCTGGTCTGCGCGAAGATCAATGCTGGAATTACAGACTATCTTGCGCGACACAACATGAGCTCGGTAGACGAGCTTGTCGGTACGCTCGACCTCGGCGGTCAATCCTAGTCGAGGTGTAACGCCTTCATTTTGCGGGCGAGGGTGTTGCGCCCCCAGCCGAGCAGGCGAGCGGCCTCCTGCCGATGACCGTTGGTCTGCGACATGGCAATCTCGATAAGTGTTTTCTCGAACTCCGGCAGCGCCTTGTCGAGCAATGGCCCTTCCTTGTTGTGCAGCTGGCGCTCCGCCCATGAGGCGAGCATCAGCGTCCACTCTTTCGCGGCGCGCTGCGGCGTTTCCCGCCCACCGAGGTCAGTCGGGATATCTTCGGCGGTAATCACACCGCCAGGCGCCGTTACCGTTAAACGGCGAGTCGCATTGACGAGCTGTCGGACGTTGCCCGGCCAGCTGTAAGCCTGCAGTTGTTGCAGCGCTTCTGCATCAATCGCCTTCGTCGATGAGCCTAGTTCGGCGGCAGCCTCGTCGAGATAGTGTTTCAGTAATAATGGAATATCTTCGCGGCGCTGGCGTAGTGGCGGCGTGTTGATTCGAATCACATTCAGGCGGTGAAACAGGTCTTCCCGGAATCGGGACTCTTTGACGGCGCGCGCGAGATCCTGGTTGGTGGCCGCAATTACGCGAACGTCAACCTTGATCGGCGTCTGGCCGCCAACGCGGTAGAACTCGCTTTCTGCGAGTACGCGCAGCAAGCGTGTCTGCAGTGCGGGCGACATGTCACCAATTTCGTCGAGGAACAGCGTGCCCCCGTCCGCCTGCTCAAAGCGGCCGATGCGGCGCGAGTCCGCGCCTGTAAACGCGCCTTTCTCATGACCGAACAACTCGGATTCAAGTAGTTCTGACGCAATCGCCGACGTATTGAGTGCAACGAAGGTCTTGTTGCTGCGCGGACTGTGGTCGTGAAGCGCGCGCGCAACGAGCTCTTTGCCGGTGCCTGATTCGCCCGTTATCAGCACCGTCATGCTGGAACCGGCGAGACGTCCGATCGAGCGGAATACCTGCTGCATCGCGGGCGCCTGGCCAATCATTGACGCCATCGAGTCAGGTGGTGTCGCTTCTTCTTCGCCGTGGCCATTGACGCGTGCCGCCTTGCGAACCAGCTCGACCGCCTCGTCGATGTCGAACGGTTTTGGCAGATACTCGAATGCGCCACCTTTGTACGCGGCAACGGCGTTTTCGAGATCGGAGTGCGCTGTTATCACAATGATTGGCAGATCGGGCGACGTTTCGCGCAGACGCTCGAGCAGCACAAGGCCGCTCATGCCGGGCATGCGCACGTCGGTAATGAGTACGTCCGGCTCGCCCTGGTCGATCGCCTCAAGCAAATGCTCGGCGCGCTCGAACGAGCGCGTTTCCATGTCGGCCTGTTTGAGAGCTTTTTCGAGCACCCAGCGAACCGACTGATCGTCGTCCACGACCCAGACGTTGATCGGTCGACTACCCATCAGTTTGCTCCAGCGGTATGCGCACCATAAATACGGTGCGACCCGGCCGGCTTTCGAATTCGATCATGCCGCCGTGACGGCTCAATAATTCCTGTGCAGCCGGCAGCCCGAGCCCTGTGCCGTCGGGCTTGCTGGTCACGAGTGGATAGAACACCGAGTCCTGCATTTCGGGTGGTATGCCGGGTCCGTCATCTTCGATCTCGATCGACGCAATAACGCGATGTCGAACATCGCCAATTGTAAAGTTCGCTGCCGCTTTCGTACGCAGCGTCAGTGTTCCCTGGCCATCGAGTGCAGCGGCGGCGTTGCCTACCAGGTTCAACAGCGCCTGCACCATCTGGTCACGGTCCAGGTCGATCTCGGGCAAACCCGGATCATACTCACGGCGGATCGTGAGTCGTTTCTGGTCTTCAGCCTCAACAATGCGGACGACGTATTCGAGCAGTTCGTGCACATTAACCGGCTGCTTGTTGGGTGGACCACCCGGTCCGAGCAGCGTGTTGACGAGCGCGGCCAGCCGATCGGTCTCACTGATAATAACGTCGGTGTATTCAGTCAGCTCGTTATCGGTCAGCTGTCGTTCCAACAACTGCGCGGCGCCACGAATACCACCCAGCGGGTTTTTAATTTCGTGCGCGAGCTGCCGTATCATCTGCCGGCCTGCGCCATGCTGTATCAGCAGCGCGTTCTCGCGGCTGATCTGCGAGCGCCGTGTTACATCGGTGATTTCGACCAGCAGTCGCGCGCCGTCGATGTCGACCGGTGAAACGCGGCAATCGACAATGCGCTCAGCGCTGTGCACCTCGGTCGGCGCCAGATGCATCTCGTTTGCGTAGTGGTCGGCTGTGAGCAGGACCCGGCTCAGGATGTCGCGCATCTCTGGCTCGTCGTCGACCAGCTGCAACAATGACTGGCCCCGAGCACGCCGCTCTGAAATACCGAGTATGTTTTCGGCCGCAGGATTCAGGCCAACGATAAGCAAATGTTCGTCGAGCAGGATAACGCCGGAACTCAGGGCGTCGAGAATCGAGCTGGCGTTACGGGGTAGCGCTCCGTCGCCGGAACCGGAGCCTAGAGTACGGTCGCCTGCTGAACGTAGAAA
Source organism: Pseudomonadota bacterium (assembly GCA_038533035.1). Taxonomy (GTDB): domain Bacteria; phylum Pseudomonadota; class Gammaproteobacteria; order Steroidobacterales; family Woeseiaceae; genus UBA1847. The sequence goes on along the minus strand of JBCAZN010000193.1, from coordinate 2,276 downwards.
CGGTTTGGCAGACTGCGAATCATCAGCTCCCCCGACTCGTCGATGATCTCGACCTGCAGATTGTGGACGCCGCGCCAGACTTCCCGAATCTGGAAGCTCGTGCCGTTCACCATGCGCGGCTGGCCGTCGAAGTACACTCGCACCTGGTGACCCGGCTGCAACGACGGTTGCAGATTCAGTCTGACGTCGAGAACGCCCTCTATGTTCCACAGCGTTTCTTCTGCGGCGGGTGCGTTGATTTCGAGTGACTCGTAGCGGAACGGGCCGACCGGTTCGGACTCTGGCACCTGCTCACCTGCCGTGGGACCACGGTAAGTCGGCGATGGCCGGCGTGCGCCCTGCTCAGGCAGCTGAATCTGCTTCGCGCCGGGCTCCGGTCGGTCCGAGAAATGCACGACGCCGTTCTCATCAGTCCACGTGTAGGCATCCGCCAGGGCGGCACCAGCGATGAGGACTCCGAGAGCCACAAAAATCGGTCGTGATTCCATGCAGTCAGCATAGCAACTTAATCGGGATTTAGGGTAGTGACCGGGCGGCCAAAAATGCCGCCCGGTTCACAGTTTTAGCCATCAGAGGCTGTAATACATGTCAAATTCAGACGGATGCGTCGTCATGCGCAGTCGCGTGACATCCTCCATCTTGAGGTCGATATACGCGTCGATCAGGTCATCGCTGAACACGCCGCCCGCTTTCAGGAAGTCGCGATCACTGTCCAGTGCGCTCAGCGCCTCGTCGAGCGAGAACGCAACCAGCTTGAGCGCCTTCTCTTCTTCCGGCGGCAGATCGTAAAGATCCTTGTCGGCAGCATCGCCCGGGTGGATCTTGTTCTGGATACCGTCAAGGCCGGCCATCATCATGGATGCAAAGCACAGGTACGGGTTCGCCATCGAGTCGCCGAAGCGAACTTCGATGCGGCGCCCTTTCGGATTCGCGATGTACGGAATACGAATTGACGCTGAGCGGTTGCGCGCCGAGTACGCAAGAATCGTCGGTGCTTCGAAGCCAGGTACGAGTCGCTTGTAACTGTTGGTCGATGGGTTCGCGAACGCGTTCAGCGCCTTGGCGTGCTTGATGATACCGCCGATGTAGTAAAGCGCTGTTTCGGAAAGGCCACCATAGCCGTCACCCGAGAACAGGTTTTCTCCGTCCTTGAACAACGACTGGTGCACGTGCATGCCGTTACCGTTGTCGCCGACGAGCGGCTTCGGCATGAACGTTGCCGTCTTGCCGTACGCGTGTGCGACGTTGTGTACCGCGTACTTCATGATCTGCACTTCGTCAGCCTTGCGCTTCAAGGTGTTGAATTTTGTACCGATTTCGCACTGGCCCGCTGTTGCAACCTCGTGGTGGTGCACTTCGGTGGTCACGCCCAGCTCTTCGATCGCTAGACACATTGCCGAACGAATGTCGTGCAGCGAGTCGACCGGCGGTACCGGGAAGTAGCCGCCCTTAACGCCCGGGCGATGACCGACATTGCCGTCTTTGTGACCGTCACCGGATGCCCATGCGCCTTCGTCGGAACCAATCTTGTAGAAGGCGCCCTGCATGTTGTCGTTCCAGGTAACGCTGTCGAATACGAAGAACTCGTTCTCGGGCCCAAAGTACGCTGCATCTGCAACGCCGGTTGACTCGAGGTACGCTTGCGCGCGATCAGCAAGTGAACGCGGACAACGGTCATAACCCTGCATCGTCGAGGGCTCAACGACCTGGCAACGCACGTTCATTGTCGTTTCGTCGGCAAAAATATCCAGAACCGCCGATGCCGGATCCGGCATCAGAATCATGTCTGACTCATTAATGCCCTTCCAGCCCGAGATCGACGAACCGTCGAACATCTTGCCGTCTTCGAACAGATCATCATCGACTGTATGTGCGGGCACTGTTACGTGTTGTTCTTTGCCGATCGTGTCCGTGAAACGAAAATCGACGAATTTGACCTCTTCATCTTTGATGAGGCTCATTACCTCTGCGGGCGTCATGGGTCTTTCCTCCGGGTTCTGGTGCGTTCAATAACTAAGACCTCTTGCGAGGTCCGATGCCATTCCTTGTTGCACGATGCGTGCCAAAACGGTGCGGCACTTAAGTTATTGAAAAATATTGCTTTATCCTACTTCGGTGCGATCGATGTGCACCAGCATGGTGCGGAACGCGATTTATCTGCACCAATATAGTGCATTGTCTCGATGATCGCCAGCAACGATCTTGTCGGGCAACGCGACGCCCCGTACAGCGTGTCCCCCTTCTACTGTGAGTCCGTTATACTTCGCGCGTTTGAG
>JBCAZN010000192.1:0-5733 GCA_038533035.1 Pseudomonadota bacterium | reverse complement strand
CGCTCAGACAATGAAGTGAAACTGCGCGACTTCGGGCTGACAGACTGCATCGAATGTGGCTGCTGCGATCTCGTCTGCCCGAGCCATATTCCGCTCACCGCCGATTTCCGGGTTGCCAAGGGTCGCATCCAGGAACTCGCGGATGAGAAAGCCCGCGCAGAACGCGCACGACGGCGTTTCGAAGCGCGCAATGAACGCATTCTGCGCGACCAGCGTGAGCGCGACGAGGAGCTTGCCGCGCAGAAGGAATCGGCCCGCACGGCCGGTCCTGCAGCGATTGCCGAGATACTGAAACGCAAGCGCGAGCAGAGCGAGGACGACTGACATGGAATTCCGTCGAGTCGAAGCTCCGTTTCTCGCGCCTTTAGTCAGCGTGCAGTCGATCATGCTGCAGGTGCTGGCCGCGCTGGTCCCGGCTGCGATTGCACACGTCTGGTACTTCGGCCCGGGGTTCATTTTTAACCTGCTGGTCGCGAGTGTCTTCGCGATCGCGACCGAAACCGTCATTCTCGATCTGCGCAGCCGCCGGCCAGAAACCGGTCTGACGGATTTCAGTGCGCTGGTGACCGCAGCATTGCTTGCATTTTGCCTGCCCTCGCTGACGCCGTGGTGGGTCACCGCCACGGGTACCGTATTCGCCGTCGGCATTGCGAAACACCTGTATGGCGGTCTCGGCTTCAACATTTTCAACCCGGCGATGGCGGGCTATGTCGTCATTCTCGTCGCATTCCCGATGCACCTGAACCTGTGGGTGGCACCGAGCATGGGCGACCTTGACTACACGCACCTGACGATTCTGCAGACGCTCGCGTTCACGCTGACCGGTTCCCTGCCCGATGGCATCACGTTTGACGCGCTCAGCCGACCCACGCCACTCGATGTGATGAAATCCGGGCTCAACAACGCGATGACGGTCGGGGAAATTCGCGCCGTGCCGATCATGGGCGATTTCGGCGGTCGCGGTTGGGAATGGATAGGCAACTTTCTCGCCATCGGCGGCTTCTGGTTGCTGATTCGCAAGATTATTCGCTGGCAGATCCCGGTCGGGATCGGCATCGGCCTGCTGGGACCGGCCACCGTCATGTACATGATCGATCCGGGCAGCAACGCGAGCCCGGGCTTTCACCTGTTCGCCGGCGCGACCATCCTGTGCGCATTCTTTATTGCGACAGACCCGGTGTCGGCCGCAACCAGTCCGCGTGGCCGCTTGATTTACGGCGTCGGCATCGGCTTCCTGATCTTCTGCATTCGCAAGTGGGGCAGCTATGCCGATGGCGTCGCATTTGCAGTACTGATTATGAACATGGCTGTACCCGCGATCGACTACCTGACGCGACCGCATATCGTTGGACACGACGAACGAGGGGAAGCCGGTGGCTGAGCAACCCGTCTGGAAAAGCGGTATCACGCTCGCCGCGATTGCTACCGTCTGCACCCTGCTCGTTGCGGGTACCTGGCAGCTCACGCATCAGCGTATCGAGGAAAATCGCAAAGCGTTCCTGGAGCGCAGTCTCGCGCCGGCGCTGGCCGGCCTGTTTTTCGATAGCGGAGTGACCGAATCAAAAATTACGATCCCGCCGCCGCATGACCTGCCCGGCAAGGAAGCCGCTTTGATCTATCGTGTTTACGCCGATGAATTACCGGTTGCCGCGTTGTTTGTCGTGACGGCTCGCGACGGTTACGCCGGGCCGATCCGGCTGTTGATCGGCGTTACGATGGACGGCGAAATTACCGGCGTTCGAGTACTCGAGCATCGCGAGACGCCGGGGCTTGGGGACCGCGTCGAAATCGAAAAGTCTGACTGGGTGCTGCAATTCGACGGCCGGTCGCTTGGCGATCCGACGCCCAAACAGTGGGGTGTCAAGGAAGATGGCGGCGAGTTCGACCAGCTGTCGGGCGCAACAGTGACACCGCGCGCGATCGTCAAAGCGATCAAGGCCACGCTCACCTACTTCGAGTTGAATTCCGAAGCTATTTTCAGCGCGCCTGCCGATGCCGTCGAGGAGTCCGAATGACGCCGACGCTCACAGAGCGCATCAAGAACGGTCTCTGGCGAGAGAACCCCGGGCTCGTGCAATTGCTCGGCTTGTGCCCATTGCTGGCGGTCACGTCGAGTTTCGTCAATGGGCTGGGCCTTGGCATCGCGACGCTTGCAGTGCTGACAGCGTCGAACGGGCTGGTGTCTGCGACGCGTCGCTGGATCCAGCCGGAAATTCGAATTCCGATTTACGTGCTGATCATCGCCAGCCTCGTGACCTGCATCGAATTGATTTTCAAAGCATGGTTTCCTGACCTTGATCGGGTGCTCGGCATCTTTATCCCGCTGATCGTCACGAACTGCGCCATCGTCGCCCGCGCCGAGATCTACGCGTCCCGCAATTCCGTCGGCGCCAGTATCATCGACGGCCTCGTCATGGGCAGCGGGTTTGCATTGCTTCTCATTGCTATTGGCATGTTCCGCGAACTCATTGGCCAGGGCACCCTGTTTGCCCGCATGGACATGCTGTTCGGAGGCGAACCGTCGCGCGGTATCGTCATCGCCGATTCGGGCTGGCTGTTGCTGGTACTGCCACCCGGCGCATTTTTTAGCCTGGCACTGGCAATCGCGTTCAAGAATCTCATCGACGATCGCCGCGAGGATAAGCGACGTTCCATGGCACGTCCCAGTCGCCGCCTGAATCGCTGATTTTTCGCCCATGAACCGGGAAAAACGCACCGCCATATACAGTACCTTGCGCGCGCAGATGCCGGCGCCGACGACCGAGCTTGAATACGACTCGCCGTTCGAACTGCTGATCGCCGTCATTCTCTCGGCACAGGCCACCGATGTCAGCGTCAACAAGGCCACCAGCAAGCTTTACCGGGTTGCAAATACGCCCGAGGCAATTCAGGCGCTTGGTGTGGGCGGACTGAAACCCTATATCAAGACAATCGGCCTCTATAACAGCAAAGCCGAGAACATCATCAAAACCTGCGGCATGCTGATCGAGCAACACGGCAGCAAGGTGCCGCGCACACGGTCCGAACTCGAGGCGCTGCCCGGTGTCGGACGCAAGACAGCAAATGTCATTCTCAATACCGCGTTCGGTGAGCCGACGATTGCTGTAGACACCCATATTTTCCGCGTCTCAAACCGGACCGGACTCGCACCTGGCAAGACACCGCTCGAAGTGGAGAAACGCCTGGTCAGGCTGACGCCCGACGAATTCAAGAAAGATGCGCATCACTGGCTGATCCTGCACGGTCGCTATACCTGCAAGGCGCGCAAGCCGCTGTGTGGCGAATGCGCGATCATCGAGTGGTGTGAATACCGGAAAAAGGAACTGCCGTGATATTCGGCAACGACAGAAACGAACTGCGCCAGATGTATGCCGATGCGTGGCAGAAACGCTGCGACGGTGCGCCGATAACGCCGCTGGAGGCGCAAATCGCCGACGTGATCGAGATGCATCCCGAGTATCACGGGGCCGTGAGCGGCGACGATCTCGACAAGGACTACACGCCTGAGGGCGGCCAGTCGAACCCGTTCCTGCACATGGGCCTGCACCTTGGCATTCGCGAGCAAATGGCAACCAACCGGCCGGCCGGAATCCGCCAGGTCTTCGAGACGCTGGCTGCGCGCTGCGGCGACGAGCATCACGCCGAGCACCAGATGATCGAGTGCCTTGCGGAAACTCTCTGGGAAGCGCAGAGTCAGAATACAGCGCCGGACGAGCACAAGTACCTGGAGCGGCTGCGACAACTAAGCGGCTAATTTCTCTGGCATTTCTGTAATAATTGTTGTCGCGCTCGGGTCTGCTCGGATAATGGACAAAGAGAGAGCATGAGCGAACAATCCACAAGCCAGTACCCAGTCCACGGCGCCGGTCTCGGCCTGCGACGCCCGCTCGCGGACAAACTGATGGCGAATCCGCCTGACGACGTCGATTTCATGGAAGTTGCGCCCGAGAACTGGATTCACGTTGGCGGCGCGCTTGGCAAGAAACTGCGCTTCTTCACCGAGCGCTATCCGTTCGTGATTCATGGCCTGTCGCTGTCCATCGGCTCGCCCGCCCCGCTCGACGAACAGCTCGTCCGCGACATCGGGGAATTCATGAAGGACCACGGTATTCGTCTTTATTCGGAGCACCTGAGTTACTGCGGGGACGACGGCCATCTTTACGACTTGATGCCCATTCCGTTTACCGAGGATGCGGTCCGCTATGTCGCGGGACGCATTCAGCGCGTACAGGACATCCTGGAGCAGCGAATCGCGATGGAGAACGTGTCGTTTTACGCACCGACTGACTCGTCGATGACAGAAAAGGATTTCCTGCTGGGCGTGCTTGAAGAGGCTGACTGCGACCTGATGCTCGACATTAACAACATCGTCGTCAACAGCATCAACCATGGCTATGACGCCGCCGATTTCCTGCGCGATATGCCGGCCGAGCGCATTCGTTACTTCCACCTCGCGGGCCATCATGTCGAAGCGGAAGACCTGCGTATCGATACGCACGGCAGCCCAGTCGATCAACAGGCCTGGGCGCTGCTGGACGACGCCTACGAACTGTTCGGACCGGTTCCGACGCTGCTTGAACGCGACTTCAATTTTCCGACCATGGATGAACTGCTGGGCGAAGTACGGCGCATTCGGGAAAAACAGCAGGCGCACGCTCCAAGGGAGGCGGCGCATGGATGAGAGCCGTGACTTCCAGGACAAGCAGTATGCGTTTGCGGCACACATTCGCGACCCGGAAAACACGCTGGCACCCGAGGGCATCGAGGATCGCCGCATGGCGATTTACCGCACGCTGTTTTTCAACAACCTCTACAACCTGCTGGGCACGTTCTTCCCGGTATTGCGCAAGATTCATTCGGATAAACAATGGCAACACTTCATACGCGAATTCATGAAGGTGCATCGCGCCAGGACACCCTACTTTCTGGAACTGCCCGAAGAGTTTTTGGCATTCCTGCAAAATGAATATGACGCCGGTGATGACGACTTCGCGTTTCTGACCGAGCTTGCACACTACGAGTATGCCGAGCTCGCGTTATCGGTTTCAGAAGCGGACAACGACCTCGACGGTGTCGAGCATGATGGCGATTTACTGGCCGGAGTGCCTGTAAAATCCTCCCTGGCGTGGGCGTTTGCCTATCATTACCCGGTGCACCGCATATCGAATGACTTCCTGCCGGAAGAACCTCAGGACCAGCCCGTGTACCTGGCCATATTCCGGCGCAGTAATGACAAAGTACGCTTTCTCGAGTTAAACGCCGTAACGGCGGGTCTGCTGGACGCGCTTGAGAATAACGACAAGAACCTGACGGGCGACGCGTTATTGCGCAACCTCGCCACGAAAATTAACTACCCAGACGTGGACGCGCTCGTGCGCCATGGCAGCGATGCACTGGAAGAAATGCGCCAGCTTGAAATAATTACAGGGGCACGCCCGGTCCAGTAAAACAACAAATAACCGGAGAACGACAATGCAAGCCGTGATTAAACTCAGGAATACCGTCATTGGCAAACTCGACAGCTACGCCGACTGGGTCGGGCTGCTGCCAATTCGCCTTCTGATGGGCTACGAATTCGCGAAAGCCGGACTCGGCAAATTTGGCGCATCAGATACCCTCTACGGCGAACCAGTTGAATTCCGCCGAAAACAGGTTGAACGGGAACGGGAAGCCCTTGTTGGCGAACCAGCCGGGCACGTCGCCGTAGAGGGTATCTGATGCGCCAAATTTGCC
>JBCAZN010000191.1:0-5752 GCA_038533035.1 Pseudomonadota bacterium | reverse complement strand
GCTAAAGTCGTTGCCGACCCCGATGCCAACGTTCTCGGCGACCTGACGTGCCATGACGACGATTTCCTCAATAGAGCCCGAGCGCGCGGCCAGCGGGATGACGGATGTCTCGTCCAGTTCGAGATAGACATTCTGGACAGTCGCGGCGTTATAGCTCGCGCCATCGTCAAGTCCGACCTCGTATGGTCCGCCGACGGCCATGCCGCGCAGATTAACGACGCCAGCACTGTTCGTGTTGGCAACCTGGGTGCGGCCGGTTGGAATGTGTCGAACGGATACCGGCGCGCCAGCAACGGCAGCGCCGTTTTCGTCAGTTACGACGACGCGCAAGGATGACGTTGTGCTCTGTGCGAATGCCGAGCCAGCCGCTAGAATCAGCGTCAGTGTTGCGGCAAGCGCAGGAACACGAATAGAACGGAAAAACTTTGTCACGATAGCTCCCCTCTGAGATTGTCGCTTATTATTTCAGATGAAATTATAGCTCAGTTACCGTGGTGTGCCACCGAATTTTGCAGGCTGGGCGCCTATTACAAAGACTTACGGGATACTATGTGCCATGGCTAAGCGAAGCGTTCATTCTTTTACCGCGCCGGAGGACGGTGTGCTGACGGCGTCCATGCTCGAGGCGTATAAGGCAGATGGCGTTATCGTGCTGCGCGACTACGTTCCGGCCGAGGCGAGCGAGGCACTGCGAGATCGTACGCTGGCGCTGGTCGATGCATTCGACTCAGACTCAGTCAAATCTGTCTTTTCGACGACCAGGCAAACCCAGCTGAATGACGATTACTTCTACGAATCGGGCGACAAGATCCGTTTCTTCTTCGAGGATGATGCGTTCGATGAATCAGGCGGGTTGCGACAGGATAAGCGCGAGAGTCTCAACAAGATCGGGCACGCGATGCACGATCTGGATCCCGTGTTCGATAAATTTTCACGCACGCCCATACTAGCAGCCACCGTTGCCAGCCTTGGCTATGCGGATCCCGGCATTATCCAGTCGATGTACATCTTCAAATCAGCCGGCATAGGTGGGGAGGTCACCTGTCACCAGGACTCGACGTTTATCTATACCGAGCCGCAGTCATGCACTGGATTCTGGTTCGCGGTGGACGATGCGACCGTTGAGAATGGCTGTATGTATTTCATCCCGGGCGGACACAAGATGCCGCTAAAGAAGCGAAACTACCGCCAGCCCGACGGCACGTTCGTCATCGAGACGATTGATGAGACGCCGTGGCCGCTCGACGATGCGGTGCCGGCGGAAGCGAGCGCTGGTACGCTGGTCATATTCGACGGCCGTACGCCGCACATGAGCGGCGCCAACCGTTCTGACAAGTCGCGGCATGCGTACACGCTGCATGTCATCGAGAAGTCGTGTCATTACCCGGCCGACAACTGGCTGCAACGCAGGGACGATATGCCGCTGAAGGGATTCGACTGAATCCATGCTGTTTGCGGACGTCATTCGAACGAAGCGCGACGGCGGCGAGCTGAACGACGAGCAGATCCGGTTTTTTGTCGATGGTCTGGCGGATGGCAGCCTGCCGGCGGAGCAGGTGTCATCGCTGGCGATGGCGATCTTCCTGAACTCGATGAGTTTCGAAGAAGCGGGCAAGCTGACGCTCGCGATGGCTGCATCGGGTACCGTACTCGACTGGAGCAAAGAAGGTCTCGATGGGCCGGTCGTCGACAAGCATTCAACCGGTGGGGTTGGCGACAAGGTCAGTTTCCTGCTTGCACCGATCGCAGCCGCGGCCGGTTGCTACGTACCGATGATCTCGGGACGCGGCCTGGGTCACACGGGCGGCACGACCGACAAGGCCGAGGCGATACCGGGTTATAACGCGACGCCGGACTTCGAGTTGTTTCGCAAAACTGTACGCGAGGTCGGCTGCGCGATAATCGGGCAAACCGAGGATCTTGCGCCGGCCGATCGGCGCTTTTATTCGATACGCGACGTCACAGGTACCGTGGAATCGGTACCGTTGATCACAGCTTCTATTTTGTCGAAGAAAATTGCGGCCGGTCTCGAAGGCCTCGTTATGGATGTGAAAACCGGTAGCGGAGCGTTCATGGACAGTCATGAGCGGGCGGTCGAATTGGCCGAAAGCATAATTGCTACGGCGGCGAAGGCCGAACTACGCACGCACGCGATCATCACGGACATGAATGAAGTGCTCGGCACTACAGCCGGCAATGCCGTCGAGATTGCTGAGTCGATGCGCTACCTGAGAGACGAAGTACGCGATCCGAGACTCGACGAAGTCGTGATGGCGCTGTGTGCCGAGATGATTATCGTCGGCGGCATTGAAACTGATCGGGATGCAGCGCGACGCCGCTGCGAAGAAGCGCTGACCAGTGGTCGTGCCGCCGAGATTTTCGACAGGATGGTTGTCGCACTTGGTGGGCCGGGTGACTTCACAGAGACGTATGACAAGCACCTTGCGAAGGCGCCTGTTGTGCGTGACGTTGCCGCGCAGGGCATCGTTCAGGCTGTCGATACGCGCGCGGTCGGCAACGCGATTATCGGTCTCGGCGGCGGACGTCGTGTCGTTGGGGAATCCCTTGATCTCGCCGTTGGTTTTACGAACATCGCGCCAATAGGTGCCGCGGTTGACAGTAACCGACCGCTGGCGGTCGTGCATGCGGCGAGCGAAGCCGATGCCGAGGCGGCGTGCCAATGCCTGCTGGCCGCCTGCACACTTGGCGATACCGCACCCGGGAAGCGCGCCGTCACAGGCCAGATTCTGACGGGATAAGCCGCGCTTTGCGGTATCCTTACCGGACTTCCAATAACAAGAACATCGCTGGGGGAGCTTCATGTCCAACTATATCGGCATCATCGGCATTGTCGTGCTGCTTGGCATCGCTTACGGCCTGTCAACGAATCGGAAAGCGATAAACCTGCGTGTGGTTGGCGCGGCATTTGCGCTGCAGACAATCGTCGCCGCGTTCGTGTTGTATTCGGAGTCCGGGCGCAGCGGCATCGAGGCGATGAGCCGGGGCGTGCTCGCGATCATGGGTTACTCGCGTGCCGGCATCGACATGATATTCGGCGCGATGGCCAGCGAAGCGCATTTGGGTAATGGCGTTGTCGTGTTTGCGGTTCACGTTTTGCCGATCATTATTTTCTTCGCCTCGTTGATGGCCGTGCTGTATCACATTCACGTCATGCAGTGGATCGTGAAGATCGTCGGAACGGGCTTGCAGAAAGTCATCGGCACCGGGCCGGTGGAGTCGATGAACGCGGCCGCGAACGTATTTGTTGGCCAGACCGAAGCACCGTTGGTGGTCAAACCGTATCTCAAGGGACTGACCGAACCACAGATGTTTGCGGTAATGACGTCGGGCCTTGCTTCGGTCGCTGGCACGGTACTCGTTGCCTATGCATCGTTCGGTGCGGAGATGAAGTACCTGCTGGCTGCCAGCTTCATGGCGGCGCCGGGTGGCCTGCTCATGGCGAAGATGCTAATGCCGGATGAGCCGGAGTCAGCCGGCAAGAATGCCCCTGACTTCAAATTCGCGAAAAGCGAACACGAAAACGTATTTCTCGCTGCTGCGTCCGGCGCGAGCGATGGTCTGCGGCTGGCCGTCAATATTGGCGCGATGCTGATCGCCTTCGTTGCGCTAATCGCACTCGTCAATGGATTGCTCGGCTGGGTGTCCGGCTGGTTCGGGCAGGAGTGGACGCTACAGGGTTTGCTCGGCATCTTGTTTTCGCCGCTGATGGCGGTAATCGGTGTGCCGTGGGGTGAAGCACAGTCAGCGGGCGCATTGTTTGGCGAAAAATTAATTCTCAACGAATTCGTCGCGTTTATTCACCTTGAAGAATACCTCGCCGGCGCCAGCGACCGGACGCGTGCCATCGTGACGTTCTCGCTGTGCGGTTTCGCGAACCTGTCGTCGATCGCGATCCTGTTGGGTGGCCTTGGCGTGCTGGTCCCGGAAAAACGCGACCTGATTGGCCGTTTCGGATTGCGAGCGGTTGCTGCAGGGTCGCTGTCGAACCTGATGAGTGCGACACTCGCGGGACTCATGCTGACGTTCTAGCCGGTGAGCGCGCGTAAAGTCATTCTCGACTGTGACCCCGGTCAGGACGACGCAGTCGCACTGTTCCTCGCGATGTCCTCGCCCGAGGAACTTGAGATTCTTGGTGTTACGACGGTTGCGGGAAACGTGCCGCTGGAACTTACGGAACGCAATGCCCGCATGATGTGCGACCTCGCGGGTCGTACCGATCTGCCGGTGTTTGCGGGATGTGCACGCCCGATGCTGCGCGAGCCGATCACGGCCGAATACATCCACGGCAACACCGGCATCGACGGCGTCGATGTGTTCGAGCCGACAACACCGCTGCAAGAACAGCACGCGGTTGAGTTCATCATCGACACGCTCAGGAAAGGCGCGGCGACGCTGGTGCCAACGGGACCGTTGACGAATATCGGCACGGCGATTAAGCGGGCGCCCGAGATTCTCGAAAACATCGATGAGATTGTCTTGATGGGTGGCGCGATGCGAGAGGGCGGCAATCGATCGCCGTCTGCTGAGTTCAATATCCTGGTCGACCCGGACGCCGCGGATCTGGTCTTTAACTGCGGCCGTCCGATCACGGCAATGGGTCTCGATGTCACGCACAGGGTATTGTCGACGCGCGAACGCGTTGCGCGAATTGCGGCGCTGGGCAATCCGGTTGCCGACGCAACGGCCGGCATGCTGAGCTTCTTTCACCGCTACGACACGAAGAAATACGGCAGCGAAGGTGCGCCGCTGCACGACCCGTGCACGATCGCGTACCTGCTCAAGCCAGATCTGTTCAAGACGAAGCTATGCAACGTGTCGGTGGAAACCGACTCCGAGCTGACGCTGGGCCACACGGCCGTGGACTTCTGGCACGTAACCGACCGGCCACAAAACGCCAACTGGGCGTACGAGATCGACGCCGACGGCTTCTACGATCTGCTAACCAAACGCCTGAAAACCTGGTGTCAGTGACCTAGTTTTCTTCGCTGAAAACTAGGTCACTGACACCAGGTTTTTAGTCTAGGTGGAAGCTTGCGGGTAGCAGCTCGTCGATCGAGTAGTGCCGGAACTCGTTGCTGTCATCCATCGTGATGATGATGGTTTCAGTGTTGGCAAATTCGGCGATGCGCTGGCGGCAGCCGCCGCACGGCGTGCACGGAGTGATGTCACCCGAACCACCGACCACCGCGATCTTGTCGATTCGGGATCCGCCTTCAACAACCATCGCGGCAATCGCAGCCGCTTCGGCACAGTTGCCGAGCGGGTACGAGGCATTCTCGACGTTGCAGCCAACATGCACGTTGCCGTGTTCATCCACCAGCGCTGCACCCACCGCAAAATTCGAGTAGCGGCAGTAGGCTTGCTCGCGCGCGGTTTTCGCAGCGCTCAATAGTTCGTCGTCTGTCATCTAGTCCGCCTTGCGCATCGGGTTGTTCGGATGCGCGGTCCAGCGCAGTGGCTCGGCATTCTCGTCGGATACGCGTGTCATTGTGATGCAGTTTTCGACCGGGCAGACGCTAACGCAAAGATTACAGCCAACGCATTCATCATCGATGACTTCAAAGAAGCGCTCACCATTGACGGTGCTCGTGATCGCCTGATGCGACGTATCTTCGCAAACGACGTGGCAACGTCCGCACTGGATGCACAGGTCCTGGTCGATGACCGCCTTTTCAACGTAATTGAGGTTCAGGTGCTGCCAGTCCGTTACGCTCGGGACGGCCTTGCCGAT
>JBCAZN010000190.1:0-5756 GCA_038533035.1 Pseudomonadota bacterium | reverse complement strand
CTGGCCGGTCAACCAGATTACAGCGAAAGTCGGTCCCGCCAGTTCCATGGGGTGATTAGTCCACACACGCCGATGGGTTCCCGAACAACGCGTGACGTCCCGACGTCCTCGACGAAGCTGTAATTCTCAAGCGCCTTCTTTGCGAAAATCAGATGCCCGAGTCCGGCCGGCGCCTGGGCTGCATTGGCAAGGCCCGTCGGGGCGCCCATTTCTTTCGACACGGTTTCGGCAATTTCGCCCATTCTGGCCTTGTAGGCGTCAATAATCCGCCCGAGGAGCTCTGCGCGTTCCTCTACCGATGTCTTCGAGAAAGTTTCGAAAGCCGCCTTCGCCGCTGCAACGGCGCTGTCGACGTCGGCTTTGCCGCCCATCGCAATCTTTGCGATGGACTTCTCCGTTGCCGGATTAATGACATCGAGCGTCGTATCGGTTGATGGTGTGACCCATTCTCCGTTGATATAAAACTTATCTGCATTTCGCATGTGCATGCGTCCTCTTCAGGTTTTTTTATTCCGGGACCAGAAGTCCGCGCTTGGGTTTAGACATGACTGATTCGATCGCCGGGACAAAGTCCTGCAACGGCATCGATTTATAGTCAGGGTCAAACGAGTTCTGGTCGTACTTGTGACAAAACTCGGCTGTGTATTGGTAGTACTCGTGGTTTTTGTACTCGTCCCGCATGTTGCGATCGAAGCCGAGATGGTGAAAGAAGTAATAGCCCTGAAAGATGGCGTGCTTCTCAACCATCCAGTGGTTCTTCTCTGACACGTAGGGTTTCAGGATGATGGCGGCGACGTCTGCATGTTGTGCCGGTCCCAGCGTGTCGCCGATGTCATGCAACAGGGCGCACACGACATACTCTTCGTCTCTGCCATCTTCGACGGCGCGTGTCGCGGTTTGCAGGCTATGCTCCAGGCGATCAACCGCGAAACCACCAAAGTCGTCTCGTAACAGCTCGAGGTGCGCAATCACGCGTTCCGGCAGCTCTCGTTGATAACGGCGCGCGTTTTTGCTGATGAGCTGCCACTCAGCCTCGGTTGAGTCGACCATCGTCTTGAATTCTGCGCGCGCTTGGCTGTCCAGTGTCATCGTCGCTTCACTCCGCGTAGCCCGGCATTTCGCGATCCAGCACGCGTTTCATCGCTTCGAAATAAAGCCTCGGCCGCATGCCCATGTGGCGATCGTTTTCGCTGGGGATCTGCAGTCGCTCGACGACCTCTGGCGCTACCATAGCGAGCGGTTTGCCCGTGCTCATGGCCAGCACCTGGGCTTTGCAAACGCGCTCCAGCAGATACAGCAGCCGGAATGCTGACGCGATGCTGTTGGTCGCCACCATGATACCGTGGCTTTTCATGAACAGAACGGTCTTGTCACCGAGCGCTGCCGCCAGCCGTTCGCCTTCTTCGAGCATCGTTGCCAGGCCCGTGTACTCATCGTCGTAGGCGATCAGGCTACTGAACAGCGCGGCCGTCTGCGAGGCGGGCAGCAGCCGATTGTCTTCCAGCATGTTAAGCGCCACGGCCCAGGTCTGGTGCGTATGCATGACAACACGTTTGCCCGTAATGCGGTGAATCGGTGCATGAATGCACTGCGCCGTCATTTCGACGACGCCGTCACCTTCAAGTGTGTTGCCGGCTTCGTCAAAAATGATCATGTCGCTGGCGCGTGCTTCGGACCAGTGATAGCCGAACGGCAGCATGATGAAGCGGTCGTCGTAGCCCGGCGCCGTCACCGTAAAGTGATTATCGATGCCTTCCTGGAGATCGTGGTAAGCCGCCAGTCGCAGCGCGGCAGCCAGGTCGATTTTAGCCGCGCCGATCGGTTCTGCGTCCGCATCGGTGTCGAGTGCGTGAAATGCCATTTGCATCGCCATGAAAGTAAGACGTAAATCCTACGCGAATCGGCGTTTTGTTTGGCAGGCGCGGTAAGGGATTGGGTGATGATTATCCCCCAAAAAAGTCCGCGTATCGACAGGCTGCGATGCCGTCGCTAGTCTAGCGGCTGAACATTTCGAGGAGTTCCTGATGCCAACCTATGACGCGCTGAACGCACTGCCCGATGGTAAGCCCGGGCCGTGGGGCGATCCGCTGCAGATCAGCTACGAGCAGCGGGACGTGCTGTTGTATGCGGTCGGCATTGGCGTCGAGGATCTGCGCTTCACTTACGAAGGTCACCCCGACTACAGTGTGTTCCCAACCTTTCCGATTCGCTGGGGCGCGGCGGGCGCGCCGCTCGATGAAAAATTCATACCACGATCGCCGCTGCCGCTCATGATCGATGCCGAGCGCTATCTGAGTATCGAAAAGCCATTACCGCTCGAGGGCACCGTAACAGTGCGATCCCGCGTGATCGGCATTCACCCGCGCGGCAAGGGCAGCGGCTTCGTCGAGTGCGAAACGACGGTCACCGATGCGGACGGCGATGTGTGCGTACAGATGGCGAACGGTTCATTCCGCCGCGGCGTTGAGAAACTGGGCGACATTGAGCCGTTCGAAGGAACCGGGCAAACACATTCTGCGAAGATCGAGCTGCCGGATACGCCACCCGATGTGACGGCGGAAACGGCAATTCCGCGCAACCAGGCACACGTGTATCGGTTGTCGGGCGACTACAATGCGCTGCACATCGATCCCGAGGCGGCGCGCTTCGGCGGTTTTGAGGAGCCTATCCTGCACGGGCTGTGCACGTTCGGTCACTGCGCGGACCTGCTGCAGCAAGCGCTTTGCGACGGTGACAGCAAACGCTTCCGCAAGATCAAGGTGCGGTTTTCGGCGCCCGTCTATCCCGGTGACACGCTGCGTCTCAACGCGTGGCACGAGGGCGAGGGCAGGGTGCTGTTCGAGGCCCGTGTGGGCGACACGGTGGTGGTGTCGAACGCCTATTTCGAGTATGTCTAACTCGCGTTGCGAATCAGGTTGCGCGCGATAATCGTCTTCTGAATCTCGCTCGTCCCTTCGTAAATTCGAAACAGCCGAACGTCGCGGTAGAAGCGCGCAACGGCGTACTCTTCGATATAGCCGGCACCGCCATGTATTTGCACCGCGCGGTCCGCGACGCGCCCGACCATCTCCGTGGCAAATAACTTGCAACTTGAGGCGAGCATATTCACCGCTTCGCCGGCATCGCGGCGGCGCGCTGTTTCGAGCACCATAGACTCGGCGGCAAAGCATTCAGTCTGACTGTCGGCGAGCATCGCTTGCACCAGCTGGAACTCGGCAATGGGTTTGCCGAACTGTTTGCGTTCGAGTGCATAAGTCAGCGACATGTCAATCAAACGCCGTGCACAGCCGACGGCCAGCGCGGCGATATGAATCCTGCCGCGATCGAGCGTTTTCATTGCCGTGCCGAAGCCCTGGTTGATGCGATCCGGTCCGCCGATGATATTCGCGGCCGGCACGCGACAGGCATCGAATATGACGTCACAGACGTGGGCGCCTTGTTGCCCCATCTTTTTGTACGGGTTGCCAAGCTCGATGCCAGGCGTGTCGGCATCCACGAGAAACGCGCTGACTCCGCGCGACCCTTTTTCATCCGGGTTGGTGCGTGCAAACACCGTGAAGAGGTGCGCGCTGGTCGCATTGGTGATGTAGCGCTTTGTGCCGGAGAGCGAGAAGTCGTCGCCGTCCTTAACCGCTTTCGTCTGTACGGCGGCGGAGTCTGAGCCGGCATCCGGTTCGGTCAGGGCGAACGAGCCGATAATTTCGCCGGTCGCAAGTTTCGGCAGGTAGTGCGCCTTTTGCTCTTCGGTGCCGTCCATGACGAGACCCTGACTGCCGATGCCGTTATTGGTGCCAATCACGGATCGAAACGCCGGCGACGTGCGCCCGAGCTCCAGCACCACGAGGCACTCTTCTTCGGTGGTCAGACCAAGGCCGCCGTACTCTTCGGGAATGGTGAGCCCGAACAGGCCGAGCTCACGCATCTCATCGACAATTTCGTCGGGGATGCGATCCTGTTCCGCCACCTGCTCTTCGAGCGGCACGAGACGCGAGTCGACGAACCGGCGTACGGCGTCGATAAGCTGATCGAGTGTCTCCCGGTCCAGCGCCATGGCGTGAGTTGGACTTCCGGCCTAGGTGTTCTGGATGTCGCGCAAACTGCCGCCTTCGGCAACCAGCTTTTCGAGCAGCGGTGACGGCGTCCAGTGCTTGTCACCGTGAATCTCGGCGAACTCCTTGATGCGCGCCAGCACCTTGTCGAGACCGACATCGTTCTCAGCCCAGTACATCGGGCCGCCGCGCCAGGCGGGGAAGCCGTAGCCATTGATGTATACGGTATCGATGTCCGATGAACGGTACGCCATGCCTTCATGCAGAATGTCGCAGCCGACGTTGACCATCGAGTAGAAGCAGCGCTCGATCACTTCCTCGTCGCTGATATCGCGGTACTGCAAATCAAACTTCTTGGCCGCGTCTTCGAGAATCTTCTTGGTCACGGGTGACGGGATTGGTGTTCGGTCGCCGGGTTCGTAGTCGTAGACGCCGGCACCGGACTTCAGTCCAAGCCGGCCCATTTCCACGAGCTGGTCGTACAGGTAGGCCGATTTCTGGTCGATGTCCTTCTTGTCCATTGCCTGGCGCATGCGGTAGCCAATGTCGAGCCCCGCCATGTCCGCCATCGCGATCACGCCCATAGGCATGCCAAAGTCATACAGCACCCGGTCCACCTGCTCGGGCGCCGCACCTTCCATCACCAGTTGATTGGCCTGGGTCGCGTAACCCGACAGCATGCGGTTGCCAATGAACCCATGGCAAACGCCGGCAACGGCGCCGACCTTGTTGATCGTTTTGCCGAGCTTCAACACCGTTGCGAGAATCTCGGGCGCAGTTTTTTCGGCGCGCACGATTTCCAGCAGTCGCATGACATTCGCGGGTGAGAAAAAGTGCATGCCCAGCATGCGCTCGGGGTTGTCGACGACCGTCGCAATCTCGTCGATGTTCAGGTACGACGTGTTACTCGCGAGGATGGCGTCTTTCCTCACCGTGTCATTCAGTGTTGTGAAGACCTTCTTCTTAATTTCCATTTCCTCGAACACGGCTTCAATGACAAGGTCGACGTCGGCGAGGTCGCTGTATTCGGTTGTGCCTGACAGCAATGCCATGCGCTCTTCAACCTGGGCATCGGTTATGCGGCCTTTCTTGGCACTGGCTTCGTAATTCTTGCGAATAACGCCGAGTCCCTTGTCGAGTGCTTCCTGGCTCGTTTCGAGCAGCGTGACCGGAATGCCGACATTGGCGAAGTTCATCGAGATGCCGCCGCCCATGGTGCCGGCGCCAATCATGCCCACTGACTCAACCTTGCGAAGTTCGACGTCCTTCGGTAATCCCGGGACCTTGTTCGCGAGTCGCTCGGCAAAGAACACGTGCTGCAACGCTTTCGACTGCGGGTCAGCCCCGCATTCGCGTGACATTTTTCGTTCGAACTCGACACCGTCAGCAAACGACATGCTGACGGCTGCCTCGGCAGCGCGAATCGCGCGTTCGGGTGCGTGCATACCGCGTGTGCGGCGGGCGATGGATTTACGAAACGCGGCGAAGAACTCGTCGTCATACTTGTCGCCGTCAATCGTCATTTCGTGAGTCCTGCGAAGTGGCGCGCCGTCAATGACGAGCTCGTCCGCGAACGCAATGGCCTCTTCCAGAATGTCTTCCTTGGCGACGCGATCAATGGCACCCGCTTCCAGCGCTTCCTCAGCGCTGACCGGATTGCCGGATGACATCAGTTTCAGTGCGAACCCGAGCTCCGCGACACGTGGC
>JBCAZN010000189.1:0-5773 GCA_038533035.1 Pseudomonadota bacterium | reverse complement strand
GCGGTATCGACGTGCCGACGGCCAATACGATCATCATCAACCGTGCAGATCGCTTCGGCCTCGCCCAGTTACACCAGCTGCGAGGGCGCGTCGGTCGCTCTCATCATCGCGCGTACGCCTACATGATTGCACCGCCAAAGGCGGCGATGACGGCAGATGCGATTAAACGCCTGGAAGCCATTGATTCGCTCGAAGACCTCGGCGCGGGTTTTACTCTTGCTACACACGATCTCGAAATCCGCGGTGCCGGTGAGCTGCTCGGCGATACCCAAAGCGGGCAGATCCAGGAAATTGGCTTCTCGCTATACACCGAGTTACTGGGGCGTGCAGTGGACTCGCTGCGCGCGGGTAGAGAACCCGACCTCGAGGCACCGCTTGATGCCGGCGTCGACCTGAACCTGCACGTTCCCGCGCTGTTACCTGATGACTATGTGCCTGACGTGCATCTGCGGCTGATGCTCTACAAACGCATATCGGCGGCCGAGTCGGACGATGACCTGCGCGAACTCCAGGTCGAGCTTATCGATCGTTTCGGATTGCTGCCGGACGCCAGCAAGAATCTCATTCGAATTGCCGCTATCAAGCGTCGCGCCGCCGCGCTCGGCATAGAAAAGATCGATGCCGCCGACGCCGGCGGCTACATGGTGTTCGGCCCGGAAAGCCGAATTGACCCTGTTGCTCTGGTGCAATTAGTGCAAAATGACGGTCGACGCTATCGACTGCAGGGGTCGCATCGTTTGCAGATCAAGGACGACCTCGTGAATCTCGAGAAACGCTTCAGCGCGATCGAGGACCTTTTGCAGCGACTGACGGTCAAAACTGAAGGAGCCTGACAACGCTATGAGCCGAACGACCCGACGATTACTACTGCTTGTACCGCTGATATTCAGCAGCGCGGCTGCGCAGCAAGATGCCAATCCGCCTGGTGAAGAGCAACAGGAAATTCGTCGTTACACGGTCGAAATGATCGTTTTCAAATACAACGAAAATGTATCAATCGGCAGTGAGGTCTTTGTTCCTGACCCACCGCCGCCCGAGGAAATCCTGTCCGATGAACCGTATTTCGGCAATCTCGACGATCTTGACAATCGCGACGAGGTCGACGAAGTAAAGGTCGTTGACCGACGCAAGTACGAGCTCGTCAGGCTGCCCGAAAACGAGTTTTCGATGAATGAGATTTATGGTCACCTGGAGCGCCTCGACGTCTATGAGCCGTTGCTGCACTTTGGCTGGACCCAACCCACGTTTCCCGAGGAACAAGCCCTTGTTCGGCCCTTGTCGAGCTTTGTCACGCCACGCGCATCACTAGGCCTTGAAGGCGACCTTAAGCTCTACCTCGGACGTTACCTGCACCTGGTCGTTGACCTTAAAATGGATGCGCCGGCCACTAACAACAGAGCACCCGCATCGACGTCGGCCAGCTACGGCAGTTACGAGATCGCGGCTGAACAACCCGTGCATTATCGTATCCAGGAAGACCGCATCTTCCGCAGCGGTGAAGTTCGCTACTTCGATCACCCGAAATTTGGCGTGCTGGCAAAGATTACGCGCTTCGAGGAACCGGACACGGCGGAGCCCGATGACGAATTTCTGGGCGAAACGGAATTACTCGGCCTCGACGGCGAATAGATCGCTTAAGAATTTGCTCGACTCGACGGTTTCATTGCCGGGCTCAACCATAACCACGTCATAGTTGACCGAGACAAATTTCGACGAGCTTGCCCGCGGGTGGTGCAAACCGAGTTCGCGAACAGCAATCGAAATGCGGCCGGCAAACTCCTGCACGCCCTCCTCGTCGGATGCATGCGATAACACAATCAGGCATGCGCCTGCGGGTCGAGCCACTACATCACTGGCACGTCGCAGGCAGCGTCGAATCGCCTGGCCGACGCGACGTAAACACGAATCAGCCGCGTGCCGGCCAAACACTTCCAGGTAGGCATCAAACTCATCGAGTTCGAATTTCACAATCGCGAGCTGGCTTTTTTCGCGCGCCGCGACCGCCCAGTCATGCTCAAAAATTTCCCCGAACTCGCGGCCATTCAATAGCCCCGTCACCGGATCGTCTCTCGACAGGTCACGGATGCGGCGCTTGGCCTTGAGCAAGGCGTGATGCATCGCTTCGCTGTCGGCCGAGCCGACACCGCCGCCACTGCGCCAGTAAGCCGCGTAGTGGCTGACGCCATTGCCATCGCCGTTCGCACCGTCGAATTCGAGCGGCCGCAGCACGAGCAGGAATTCCCGGCCGCTGACCTCGACAGGCAGGCTCAGCTCCTGGGTTGATCGCACGGCTTCGCTGACTTCCAGCGCGAATTCACGACCGGCCAGCGCTTCGACGACATCGGCAAACGGTCGTTCGAGGGTAGTTTCTTCAGAGATGGCCGAGAAGGCCGGATTAGCCAGCACAACAGGCCAGTCGGGCTGGTCAACACGGACAAGCAGCAACGGCTCCGCGGTCCCCGCGATCAGCTGTTCGAGAATCCTGCGCTTGATGCCCGTCATGACACCGATGATGCTTAATTTTGGCCTGTAAAGAAGTGATGCAGTACAGATTTCGCCGCTTCGCGTGCGATTCCGGTACTGGCCTCAAGATCGCTGTGGATCGGCACATCGCCGCGCCCGGCGGCACGATTGACGCCCAGCGCAAAGCAGGCGTAACGCAGCCCGAGCTCACAGGCAATGGCGGCCTCCGGCATCGCCGTCATACCGACATAGTCCGCACCATCCCGCTCCAGACGGTCGACTTCGGCTGCCGTTTCTAGCCGTGGCCCCTGGGTCGCGGCGTAGACGCCACCGTCGGCGCAGCCGACGCCGGCCGACGTTGCGGCGGCCAGCAGTTTTTCGCGTAAAGTCTGCGAGAACGGCACCGTGAACTCGATATGGTCCACCACGCCGTCACCCCCGTCGAAAACGGTATGCTCCCGGCCCCAGGTGTAATCAATAAGCTGGTCCGGCACGGCGACCTCGCCAGGCGCACAGCGATCCGTCACGAGACCCACCGTGCATAGCGCAATGACATCCGTTACCCCGCCGTCGAGCAGTGCCAGCAAATTGGCCCGGTAGTTGACCGCGTGTGGAGGAATGGTGTGCTCATCACCGTGGCGTGACAACGTCATGACCGCGGTATCTGCAACATTGATGTGTCGAATGGGTGCGGACGGCCGGCCAAACCGGTTTTCTTCGACCGGCTGCGGTTTCCCGGCGCCGAGTTCGCCGAAGCCGCTGCCGATAATGACGGCATAACGCTCAGGCATCGAGCGTCAACTCGGGTCGATCGCTCCAGTGACTGAACATCGAATTCGCCTGTTGCCACTCCTCGCTGGCAAGCAGCGATTCCCGCAACGGCGTGCCGGTGCCGTGCAGGCGTGCCAGTCGCACCAGCGACAACGGGTTGGAGTAGTCGTTGAGTGCGGCGACGGCCCGCTGAGCCGCGTCGCGATCGTTGCAGACAAGAATCATGTCGCAACCCGATTCCAGCGCCAGCTTGCCGCGATCGCCCATCGAGCCGTAGCCTTCGGTCGCCTTCATGCTGAGGTCGTCACAGAAAACCGCTCCGCCGAAACCCAGGCGGTCGCGCAGTTCGCGCTGAATCCAATACGGCGAGAATCCGGCCGGTGCATCGTCGATCTGTTGATACACAATGTGCGCGAGCATCACACCCGCAATCACGCCGGTGTTGATCAGCCGCTCGTAAGGCCGCATGTCTTCGAGCAGCATGCCGTAGTCACGCCGGTCTGTCGGTAAACGCAGGTGTGAATCGGCAACGACCGCACCATGACCCGGAAAATGTTTGGCAACGGCCGCCATCCCGGCGCTGCGCAATCCGCGCGAAAACGCACTTGCGAGATCACCAACCACTTCCGCCTTGCGGTGAAAAGCACGATTGCCGATGATTTCGCTCACGCCCCAGTCGATATCGACGCAGGGTGCGAAACAAAGATCGATGCCGGCCGCACGCAGCTCGGATGCGATCAGCCAGCCGGCCTGCCGCGCTGCCTCGAGACCCGCATCCGGATCATCATCATAACGCCGTCCGATGTGGCGCATCGGTGGCATGACTGTGAAACCATCGCGAAAGCGTTGCACCCTGCCGCCTTCGTGATCGACCGCCACCAGCAGCGGCGGGCTTCTGAGCGCGCGTATCTCAGATACGAGGTCGGTCACCTGGTCGACTGACTCGAAGTTCCGGGTGAACAGGATGACCCCACCCACCGCGGGCTCTCGCAGCAGGTCGCGATCGGCGGGACTTAACGAAAGCCCCTCGATATCAAGCATCACGGGTCCCAGTGACATCGGTCGTGCCTCGTCGCTCACGATTTCGTGAATACTGCGATCGATTCTACATGCGCCGTATGCGGGAACATATCGATAATTCCCGCACGCTCAATCGAATAGCCCTTTTCATTGACAAGCGTGCCCGCGTCGCGCGCCAGCGTGCCCGGGTGACAGGAGACATAAACGATGCGCTGCGGATCGATCAACTCGATCCGCTCTACGACATCGGCCGCGCCGCTGCGCGCCGGATCGAGCAACAGTTTGTCCCAGCCCGCCTTGAGCCAAGCTTCTGTGCCGTCGATTTTGGCAAGATCGACCGCGCGGAATTCGACATTGTCGAGCCCGTTGCTGGCTGCGTTACGGCCCGCGCGCTCCACGAGTGTTTTTTCGAACTCTACGCCCAGCACGTGCCCCGCACGTCGCGCCAGTGGCAATGAAAAATTGCCTATGCCGCAAAAAAGGTCAAGCACGCGATCATCCTCACCGGGATCCAGCTGCTCGATGGCGTAGTGCACCATGCGTTGATTGATAGGCCCGTTGACCTGTACGAAGTCGACCGGCTCGAAGTCTATAACCAGATCGAACTCAGGCAGCGTGTATTGCAGCGGTGAGTCAATTGACGTCGGGTACAGGAGTTGCAGCGAATCGAGGCCGCCCGGCTGCAGGTAGATGCGTATGCCGTGTTCTTCGCCGAATTTCGACAGATGCGTCTGGTCTTCCGCCGTTAGTGGATCAAGTACCCGAAACACCATTGCGATCGCGTTCTCGCCAACGGCCAGTTCGATCTGCGGCAGTCGCGTACGAATCGTCAGCTGGCCGATCATGTCGGACAGCGGATCGATCAATGCATCGACAGGCTCAACCAGCACTTCGCAGCGGTGCATGTCGGTAATGTACGGCGCGTGACGCTCACGGAATCCCACCAGCGTGCGGCCCTTACCGTGCACATCCTTGACGGCAAGCCGAGCCCGGCGGCGATAGCGCCACTCCGGACCGGTCATTGGCTCCAGCCACTCGGCAGGAGTCACGTTGCCGATGCGCTGCAAATTGTCTTTCAGCGTCTGGAATTTAAGGTCGCGTTGGTAGTCCGGCGACACATGTTGCAGCGAACAGCCACCACAGCGACCGAATACCGCGCACTTCGGTTCGATACGGTCGGGCGACGCCTCGAAGACCTGCAGCAATTCCGCCTCATCAAAGTTGCGGCGAAACTTGCGCCGTTTGAATTCGACCGTCTCACCAGGCAGTGCGCCGGCGACAAACACTTTCTTGCCATCACAATCCGCGATACCGCGTCCATCGTGCGTTGCCGAGACAATGACGGCCGTTTCCGGCTCGCGGTTGCGCTTGCGCTTTGCCATCCGCTCAGGCCGGCCAGGCGGCCAGGAATTCGTTCGTATGCGTCTCGTTCATTTCCTCGAGCGTCGAGCGCACCAGTTTGAACTCACGCTCGAGGTCTTTAGTGTCCAGGTGGCCGCGCATGTGTTCGAAACGCAGG
>JBCAZN010000188.1:0-5809 GCA_038533035.1 Pseudomonadota bacterium | reverse complement strand
GCTCAGGTCCGATGTGGCAAAACCATCATCTCCACTGACCACGCCGGAGTGCATCGACACTCGATCCGCTTCATCGTCGCGCGCGGCATTGAAGCCTTCACCGCCACCGGCGGGGCCCGGGATGTGCGCGGCCTGCTCGGTGTCGGCCTCGGTGCCGGCATCGTAAGCAATGGTGCGCGTCGACCAGGTGTCGCCCGGCATGAGCCCGGACACATTGGCGGCATTGACGACCGTGATGGCATCGTTGGTGTTAACGAGCATGGTCGCGGTACTGATACGCAGGTTGGCTACGTCGCTTTCAAGAACTTCGATAGTGACTGTTTCAGATCCCGCCGGACCGATCGGCGCTGCACCCGAACCTGTGCTCAGCACATTGACATCGGCATCTGCTTCGCTGATCAGACTGGAGTTGTCGCCACCCTCGGCCAGCAGCTCAAGACCCGCCGTCGCCGCCGCTCCTACAGTGAAGACGTTATATCCATCAACGTGAGCAATAACGGCCACTGGGGAGAGCGGTTGTCCGTTAGTTAGGTTGCTCACGGTGACGTCAAACGTCGCCATAGCGGGAGGAGGAGGCGGCGGCGGGGGAGGCAGTTCGATCGTGTCATTGCTGTCGCAGGCGGTTATGACAGTGGCTGTCATCAACAAGGCCAGCGTCTTTTTGTGAATACGCATGACGGCCCCCTAGTTGACAGTGATCGTGACGCGGATGACCGGGTTCAGCCAACGGTGCACGCGACTGTCGATGTCGCTGGTACCGCCGGTCGCATCGGTATCGCCGAGCGAGCCGCGGTGGATGTGAACGTTCGGGTTGCCGTCTGCGCCTGCGGCACCGGTGCCGCCTGTGCCGCCAAGGCCACTCGGGTCGGCCGGCATGCCGGGCACGCCTGGCGCGCCGCCGCCATTGAGAATTTCGTCGTTGGCTTCGGTGCCCGCATCGTAGGCATTCACATTGAACGTGTAAGTGCCAGGCGCAGTCGGAATTTCGACGGCGTTCATACCGGCAAACGCGTCGTTGGTTGGCAGCAGCATTGCAACGATCGAAAGGCGATCGTTCATCGTGCCGTCGGTGTTCATGTTGAACGTCGTGCTTGTGGCGGGGGCCAGCAGCCCGCCCGCCGGATCAGCGACGACAGTGGCGCCGAGGCCGTTAACGTCGGCTTCGAGGCCCGAAATATCGCCACCTTCAGCCATGGCCTGCAGATTTGCCGAAGCCGGCTGGCCTGTTACGAACAAATTGTTGCCTGCCGGGTGTGCCGCGACCAGCAGTGGCGTGAAATAGATCTGGTTCGTGAGATTGGTAATCGTGACGTCAAAGTCAGTGGCATTTGCGGTGCCGGCGAACGCTGTTGTTGCCAAGAGCGCCGCGCAGAGTTGCTTCTTCATTGGTTCCCCCTCCGGGTAAGTTGTTCGGACGAAGGGGAGAGTGACAGTGAGTTGTCACGCAGAGGTCACGGGAGTCTCACAGGTTGTTGGAGTGTTTGTCGCGTTTCTCAGGCGCCGCCGCCGGTCAGGTCAGGGCGAGTCCTGCCGGGATCGGCCTAGCTGTAGGTGGCCAGTGAGGAACGCTACCCAAATGCTTGAAATCACGAGCTGATATGGGTCTAATACGCGGCCAGCCAATGGCCAGGTAGCTCAGTTGGTAGAGCAGCGGATTGAAAATCCGCGTGTCGGTGGTTCGATTCCGCCCCTGGCCACCAGAAACAGAACAGGCCCCTCGATGAGGGGCCTGCTCGTTTCTGAAGCAGGGCGCAATCGCCACTGAGTATCAATGGACGTAAAAGATGGCCGGCGGGACATCTATTGACACCTCGGGAGCTTTTTTTCGCCGCCCACGAATATCGGCGACTCCTGGACAATCCTCTTATGGAGGTGTCGATGCATATCCGGTCGGTACAGCTGTATGACCGGTTTAGGGTGAACCGTCTTGCTAGTATCCATAGAGCGTTTCAATTTTTGGATATGTGATCAGGTAATGCACGATGACGACTGACCGGGAGCGATGGAAAAA
This sequence comes from Pseudomonadota bacterium, assembly GCA_038533035.1. Lineage (GTDB taxonomy): Bacteria > Pseudomonadota > Gammaproteobacteria > Steroidobacterales > Woeseiaceae > UBA1847. The sequence continues at coordinate 3,798 of JBCAZN010000188.1, read as the reverse complement.
GCTAAATACTTTGCTGGAGCAGGTGCTGAAGGTAGCGCCCGCTGAGCGCGAAGCGTGGATTGCTGATGCATGTGGCGATGACTCGACCTTGCGCGCCGATCTTCTCGACTTACTGCGGTTTGACGGTGACAAAACAGATGGGTTTGCATCTTCTGTCGCCCGGGTTTCAACGCGCGCTACGGATACGTGGATCGGGAGCTCAATAGGCGCTTACCGCATCACGGAGAAAATCGCAGAAGGCGGCATGGGTGTGGTGTACGCCGGTGAGCGCGAAGGCGCCGACTTTAAGCAACGCGTCGCGATCAAGGTGCTGCACAGCCACCAGCTTGACGAGGTAGCACAGGCGCGCTTTCTCGTTGAACGGCAAATACTCGCAACGTTGACTCACCCCAATATCGCGAGCCTGGTTGATGGTGGTGTGACGGACAACGGTTTGCCGTTTATCGTCATGGAGTATATCGAGGGCGAGAACATTGCCGATTACTGCGCTCGCCATCAACTTGATAACGCCAGCATTCTGAAACTCGTTATGGATGTTTGCGGCGCGCTGCAGTATGCGCACAACCAACTCGTTATTCATCGCGATATCAAGCCGAGCAACATACTCGTGGATGCCAATGGGATTCCACGCCTGCTGGATTTCGGTATTGCCAAGCTGCTTGAAAGTGATGGCACGGATGGCGAGCGAACCAGGCCCGAGTCGCGAGCACTGACGCCGCTGTACGCGAGTCCAGAGCAACTGGGCAGTCAGCCCGTCAGCACGGCGGCAGATGTCTATGGTGTTGGTCTGTTGTTGTACCGGTTGCTCACAGGACGATTGCCGTACACCCCGACCGGAGACCACCCGCGAGATATCGAAAGCGCTATTTTGTCGATGCCCGCAGAGGCGCCGTCGAATGCTGTGACCCAAACCAGCGATCATCACTCCGGGCAATGGGTTGCAAGGCAGAGCAAAGCGTTGCGCGGTGATTTGGATACCATCTTGCTGACCGCATTGCGTAAAGAGCCGGAACGGCGTTACGCAACCGTCAATGCGTTGTCGGAGGATTTACATCGCTACCTGCAGCAGCTACCGATTCGGGCGCGTGGCGATACGTTGACGTACCGGGCCGGAAAGTTCTTATCGCGCAATCGTTTGCCCGTAGCGTTGGCCTCCTTGCTTGTCGCGTCAGCTGTCGGTCTTACGACTGTCTACACCGCGCGCATCAATGCGGAGCGAGAGGTCGCGACACAGACGGCAGACTTTCTGACGGGCTTGTTCGTCGATACCAATCCCTACAAGCGCAGCCGCGAAGGGCTGACCGTCGCTGCGCTGGTCACGACCGGTGCAGAACGCGTTGCCGAGGATCAGGCAATGCAACCGATGGTGCGCGCCAGACTGCTACGCACGATTGGTCAGGTGTTAAACACTGTGGGTGAGGCAGAGCAAGCCGAGCGTCTGACGCAAGAAGCACTCAACATCTACCATGGCAGCGGGAACGACAAAGGACGGATTGACGCCCTGACTACGATGTCTGCTATCCGGGATCAGCAGGGTCGTTATGAAGAAAGTCTCGAACTGTTGAGCGAAGCTGAGAACTTGTCGACGGCGGTCTACGGCTCACTATCGCTGCAGGTAGGGAGAATTGCCTGTCTTGCGGCCTACTCAAACTACAGACTCGGCGACTACGATGCGATGTTTGCACGTGGCACTCGCTCTCTCGAGATTTACGAGAGAAACCTGCCAGAGGATGATTTTGGGCTGCGTTGTCCGCACGGGATCTTGGGCAGTTATTACCAGGTGACTGGTGAACCCCGAAAAGCACTTGAGCACGAAACCTACGTCGCAAAATTGTTTGCGTTGCATGCCAACGACGACATCAATGGTCGCGCCGCTCAGCTTCAGGGTATCGGTATCATCCATACTGACCTCGGTAACTACCGCGAAGCGATCGGGTATTACCGCGAGGCGCTGGAGCTACGTGAGCGTCGGTCAGGCGGAGAGGACCGGCAAATTCCCTTGGTCCTGTATTCGTTGGCACATACGACCGGCAAGCTCGGAGACTATGAGGAAGCGCATCGCATGTTTGTCCGGCTTGTCAGGATGCAGGTCGAACAGACTGGTGAGACCCATGACACGGTTGCCTATTGGCTCAACGGCCATGGCGACATGCTTGCGAATCTGGGCGCGATCGATCTCGCTGATACCGCGCTGAAACGCGCGATGGATATCTACGAGATCAATGAAAAACCAGCTGGTCACTTTGATCGCAGCGTGACGCTGGTTGGTCTCGGCAAGGTCGCCCGCGCCCGAAATTCGCTGGAAACGGCCGAGCAGATGATGCGGCGCGGTGTTGAAATTCGGGAACTAACGATCGGCGCCTCGCATACCTTTACCCAGCTCGCAAGGGTAGATCTTGCTGAAACAATTTATCAGCGTGGACGCCTGAACGATGCAAAAGTCTTATTTGAGGATGCGCTGAATGTGTTGGATAGCAATGGTGACAGCGAGCATCCGACAGCCGCGCAGGCCTTGACCGGCCTGGCCAGAGTGGCATTGGATGAGGCGCAGCCAGAATTGGCCATACAGCGCCTTGAGCAAGCGATCGATATGACGCGCGCGTCTATCGGTGATGACCATCTGGATAATGTGAACCGCAGGCTGCTGCTCGCCGATGCACTGGCGCAACAGGGCAACAGTGAACTGGCAGAGGCAACGCGACTGGCTGCAACGCGGGTGCGTGATGACATTACGAGGCGCTGGCAAACTGCGGTAGCGAAAATCTCCGCTGAAGACGTGATGTAATCTGCGGTTGGCACGTTCCGTGTTTGCTACGCTTCACCGATGGCAAATGCAGAAGGCATCACTCAACTTCTCAATCGCTGGTCGGCTGGAGACAGTCAGGCGGGCGATGATGTTGCGCCCCTGATTTACGAAGAGCTGAAACAGATTGCGCGTGGCGTGTTTCGTCATGAATATGGCCAACACACCCTGCAACCGACCGCGCTCGTGCACGAGGCTTACGAAAAACTCGTGGGCGTTGATGTTGAGTGGCAGAGCCGTAAGCACTTTTTTGCGTTGGCAGCGCGCATGATGCGACGACTTCTGGTGAATTACGCGAATAGCCGAGCGGCACAAAAGCGCGGTGGCGATGCGCTGCGGGTCACCTTACAGGGCGAGTTGCATGCTGAAGACACCGCCGATGAGGATGTGCTGGCTCTCGACGAGGCGCTCACTCAACTGGCGGGGCTGGACGCGCGCAAAGCCAGTGTGCTGGAACTGTACTATTTTGGTGGCCTGACCCAGCTTGAGATGTGCGACGTACTCAATATTTCTGAGTCGACAGTCCGTCGTGAATTCAAGTTGGCGCGGATCTGGTTAAAAAAGCTCCTGAGCGACATGTCCGCCGAAAACTAGCGCTCCGCCGCAAAAAATTTTCCTGATATGACCGGTTCTGTAGTGATCTGCTGCATGCCGAAGTGAGTCCACAAATATCAGGAGACAATCATGAAGACTCGACAATTGCGCGGCCATGTAACGCCGCGATGGATGTCGCTCTGCCGGGTAACTTCAGCCGTGACTGCAGCGCTCGCGTTGGCTGCATGCGGTGGCGGCGGTGGCGGAGGAGGGGGCGGCAGCGCACCGACCCCGCCAGTTGCTACGAACAACGCGCCGACTGTTAGTGCCGATGCCCGTTTAATCGTGGCCATTGATGGCAGTGTTGCATTGCAGGCTACGGGTTCAGACCCGGACGGCGACACGCTCAATTACACCTGGACACAAACTCGTGGACTCGCGGTCAGCAACGAAACCGGGGC
>JBCAZN010000187.1:0-5812 GCA_038533035.1 Pseudomonadota bacterium | reverse complement strand
TTATCGCCGCGGAGTCGCCCAATCCGATCGTGAATTCGCTGGTCATCATGCCGGATATGGAAAAGCGTCTTGAAGCCTTTGTTCGTACCAGCCATGGCATCGTGATTTTCCCGGGCGGTGTGGGCACGGCAGAAGAGATTCTGTATCTCCTCGGTGTGCTGCTACATCCGGACAACCAGGAACTGCCTATGCCGCTGGTCATGACCGGGCCCGCCTCGGCAGAAGACTATTTCCGCAAGATCGACGATTTCGTCGGCGCAACGCTGGGGAAAGAGGCGCAAAGTCGCTACAAGATTATTATCGACGACCCGCAGGCTGTGGCCCGCGAAATGAAAAAGGGCCTGAAGTCGGTGTTGCGGTACCGCCGTAAACAGGGCGACGCCTACTATTTCAACTGGCGGCTCAAAATCGAACGCGAGTTCCAGGTGCCGTTCGTGGCAACGCACGATTCAATGCGAGATCTCGACATCAGCGAAGATCTGCCAAGGCATGTGCTGGCGGCCAACCTGAGGCGCGTGTTCTCCGGTATCGTCTCCGGCAATGTGCGCGAGGATACGGCCGAGAAAATCGAACAGCTCGGACCGTTCGAGATCAACGGATCGGCACGCGTCATGGCGTTACTCGATGACCTGCTTGCCGACTTCGTCGCACAGGGCCGCATGAAACTATCCGGTGCCGATTACGATCCGTGCTACGTGATTAAGTAAAACGGCAACATAACCCACTGATTTCAAATTAAAAATCGCGCATCGGGTCTGTGATGCAGTTCCTGTGATTTATGGTGAATGGTCAGTAGCATCTGTTCAAAGGATTGACTGAGCAGTGCCATGCCTGACAGCAAACATATGAAGTGGGAAGCAGGCCTCGCTACGGAAGGCGAGCCGGATCCCAAAGCCAAAGATGCAACGCTCGATGCCGAGCAGCCCGCCGCGAATGACGCGGATGGCTGGAAGCAGTATCGCCGTTGGGTTTCGCAGGCACCGACACCGCGCAGCCGCCGCTCCGGTATCGACCCGTCGCTATACACCTGGAAGGGATACCGCGACTGGTCCGACCAGGTTAAACGCAGCTGGTCGAAGGAAAGCGACAGCGACGAATAAGTTGCCTCATTTCTGAACGCGTCAACGCCGGCCTTTGGCCGGCGTTTTACGTAATGGCGAACGTATTTCACAGACAGCAACCGGAGTGTGATTTGTGTCGGTCAGACAGTGCGACGCGCGTCTGATTTTCGTTCAAAAAGCGACGTCCTGTAACGTTTCAACGGCAAGCTGTGACCTGCCTCACGGAGCCAAAGCAGCACGCCGCTTATATTTGATTTACCGACTGTCAAACAATGATTGTCTTTTGAGTATGTCCAACAAACAAACTAAATCTGATTCGCCCTTCGAGGCTTTTAGCAGTGACTTCACACGCCAGCGCTGGGAGCTTTTTCATCGTGCGATCGCATATGCGAAGGAATCGAACAATGCCGCACTCGACGAGACTGAAGCGCATTCTGCGGATACCGAATCGTCTGGCCCGCTTTTGACAATCGTACGCTGACACGACGCCATGGAATGCTTCCTGCAATATCTCGATGATCTGGACGACCTTTACGGTATGGTCGGCCTGCTCGCCGAGCGGTTGCGGCGTATAGCACTGTCGTTCATTGGCCTCGCTGTTCTGATAGCGACCCCCGCAATGGGCGGCTGGCTGGCCTTCACGCACCCACCAATCGGCCTCGCTGTGAGCTACCTGCTCAGTATCACCCTGATGTATCGCCTGGTAACGGCACCGCCGCCACCGCGCTCGGCCTGAAAACCCCGAAGCTTTAACCGCTCACAGGCTTGAAAAGCCTGCGCCAGCCACTATGGTTTGGGTCCCTGGAAAATTTCGGAGCTAATCACTTGAGCGCTACCCGCGAAACCCTCGGATTCCAGACCGAGGTCCGTCAGCTGTTGCAGCTGATGATTCACTCCCTGTACAGCAACAAGGAAATCTTCCTGCGTGAGCTGATCTCCAACGCGTCTGACGCCGCCGACAAGCTGCGCTTCGAGGCCCTTGAGCAGCCCGGGTTGCTTGGCGATGACCCGGAGCTCGGCATTCGCATCGAGATTGACAAGGACAAGGGCGAACTGTCCGTGATCGATAACGGCATCGGTATGTCGCGCGACGAGCTGATCGACAACCTCGGCACGATCGCAAAATCAGGAACGGCCGAGTTTCTGCAGCAAATGACCGGGGACAAGCAACACGACGCGAACCTGATCGGTCAATTTGGGGTGGGCTTCTATTCGGCGTTCATTGTTGCCGACAAGGTTAGTGTAGAAACGCGACGCGCCGGCAGCGACGACGCGTATCGCTGGGAATCGGAAGGTGAAGGCGAGTTCACGATTGAGGCGATCGACGAGGAAAGCCGGGGTACGAAAGTCACTTTGCATCTCAAAGACGACGAAACCGAATTTACCGATTCTTTTCGCATCGAATCCCTGATCCGCAAGTACTCGGACCATATCGGGTTCCCGGTTTCGCTCCTGGATCGGAATGCCGAAGACAGTGAAGTAAAACTCGTGAACTCAGCGACGGCGCTCTGGACGCGTTCCCGCTCAGACGTCAGTGACGACGAGTACAAGGAGTTCTACAAGCACCTGTCACACGACTTCACAGACCCGTTGAGCTGGAGTCACAACCGCGTCGAGGGTAAACGCGAGTACACGAGCCTGCTGTACATTCCATCGTCGGCGCCGTTCGATCTCTGGAACCGCGAGGCACCGCGCGGCCTGAAGCTATACGTACAGCGCGTTTTCATCATGGATGAGGCCGAACAGTTCCTGCCGCTCTACCTAAGGTTTGTGAAAGGTGTCGTGGATTCATCGGACCTGCCGCTGAACGTATCTCGCGAGCTGTTGCAGCAAAATCCGGAACTCACCGCGATGCGCAGCGCATTAACTCGCCGTGTGCTCGACATGCTGAAGAAACTGGCCGACGGCGATGACTATCAGAAATTCTGGAACGAATTCGGCCAGGTCCTCAAAGAGGGCATGGTTGAGGACCATAGCAACAAGGACAAGCTGGTCAAACTGCTGCGCTTCGCGACGACCCACAACGACTCGGACGTACAGGACCAGTCGCTGGACGACTATATCGCGCGTGCAGAGGCCGATCAGGACAAGATCTACTACATACTCGCCGAGAACTACGCGACGGCGATTGCAAGCCCACATCTGGAGCAGCTGCAGAGCCGCGGCGTCGAAGTGTTGCTCCTGACCGATCGAATCGATGGTTGGGTCGTCGAAGGTATCGGCGAATACGCGGGCAAGACACTTGTTGATGTGGCGCGAGAGGGGCTCGACCTGCCTGATGACGATGCCGAGAAAGACGCGCAGAACGAACAGCACGATGCGCTTTTGAAGCGCATCGCTGAAGTGCTCGAAGATCGTGTCGAGGCCGTTAACGTCAGCCGCCGCCTGGTCGACTCGCCGGCCTGTGTGGTCGCTGGTGAACAGGACATCAACCCGCAGGTACGACGCATGCTTGAGGCAAGCGGTCAGGCGCTGCCGGAATCCAAGCCGATTCTCGAGATCAATGTCGGGCATCCGCTGGTCACACGGCTGTCGGGTGAAGCAGACGACGCGCGATTCGGCGAGCTGTCAAAGATCGTGCTTGACCACGCACTGTTGGCGGAAGGCACGCAGCTGGACAACCCGGCCGAATACGTGCAGCGTATGAACCAGTACCTGCTCGATATCGAAGGCGAGGCCAAAAGTGAGTAAACCCGACCCGGACGCACTGCGCGACAAGCTCACGGACGAGCAATACCAGGTGACCCAGAATGCGGGCACCGAACGCGCGTTTACCGGCAAGTACGTCGACCACAAAGCAGACGGCATGTACCACTGCGTTTGTTGTGACGCGGCGTTGTTCAGCTCCGAGCACAAGTACGATTCCGGCTCGGGTTGGCCTAGCTTCTGGTTGCCGCTGGCGGGCGACGCGGTGCGAACCAACGTGGATTCGAGCCATGGTATGGTGCGCCGCGAAGTGGTCTGCGAGAACTGCGATGCCCACCTTGGGCACGTATTCGAAGACGGTCCGCAGCCGACCGGGCTGCGCTATTGCATCAACTCGGCATCGCTGCAATTTGAAGATAAGGAAGACTAATGCAGAGGAAACTACCCGCCGTGTTGCTTGTATTGCTCGTTATCAATGGCTGCGGCAAGGAAGAGGCCGAGGTACCGTCGTTGGTCGCGGCGTTAGCAGGACCGGTTACCGCTGCTGACGTTGCCGATTGCCCGGTCGTCGCCGACAACGGCAAGATCGCGATTTCTGACGGTTTGGACGCCACCGTGCTTGACAACGGCTATGGTCGGGTTGCTTTGCTTGGCGACGATGTCGTGGTCAAGGCGAAGCTGTGGGTCTACGACGAGCAGGCCGAGGGCGGCAAGGGTGCGTTTGTCTGGGAGTCCGGTCCCGCGGGGTTCGCATTTCAGCTTGGTGCCGATGGCTTTATCGAAGGCTGGAGCCCCGGTATTGCCTGCATGCTGGTCGGCGAAAAACGTGAGCTCATTATTGCGTCAGAACTGGCGTACGGTGAACGCGGGCGCGCGCCCATTCCGCCGAATGCGGACATCATCTATGACCTGGAACTGATGAAGGTCGCGGAGACCGAGCCCGGTTCCTAGTCAGGCAGGAATTCGATCTCGATGCGCCGGTTAAGGCTGCGACCGTAACGCGTTTTATTGCTCGCAATCGGCTGTGCGGATCCTGCACCCTCTGCCCGAATCCGGTCTTTGGCAACACCTTTCGACGCAAAATACTCGGTGACGGCTTCTGCCCGTCGCAGACTCAGCGATTGATTCCAGGTTTCGGTGCCGGACGAATCGGAATGGCCGGTCACGACGATCCTGGCAGCACGACATGCATCGGCAAGCGCAACGACCTGCTCGAGGCGCGGGTAGGCCGACGGCCGGAACTCCGTCGTAGATTCCTTAAAGTAGATAGATCCGGGCGCAAAGCGGGCGAACGCATCACTGCAAAGCGTGTCGATATCCGCACGCGCTACGGAAATCGTTTGGTCGTGAACGTCGACACCTTCGGGCAGACTGGCTCGCAACGCAGACAGCCGCGACTGCCAGGCAACCACATTGGTCGCAACAACATTAAATGTGACGCGATCGGCAGAGAGCTTGGCCGTTCCCGAGTCGGCCGCAGCGAGCGTGTAAAGCGCCTGCATTGCGGCCGCTTCCCAATACGGCGGGACGAGCCCTAACGGCTCAAAGTCCGCGTTGATCGCGCGATCGGGGTAAGTGTCGGCGGCGATATCCAGTAACTCTGCCTCCTGGGATGCAGAGATCGTGTGACCACGCAGGTGGATTGTGTCGCGTAGTTTGGCTATCGCAAGTGCGGGTCGGGTTACGACTGCCGACGTGGTGGCTGCCGGCATCGGGTTGTCGGCGACTCGCGCCGTGAAGCCGATGCCGCCAATCAACGCGGCAGTCAACAGCAACGTGCGCTGCTTGCTGCTCACTACGCGCCGGGCTGTTGGTCGCGCAGTTCCCGCGCCTGACCAATCCAGTCCTCTCGGTAAATGCGGCTGCGAAAGCCGCGCAGTCGGTTCGCAACCCGGTCGATGTCGTACTCGCTCATGTCGGCAATCTGGTCGAAACGAAAAATGCCAAGCTCATTCAGTGTTTTCTCAATCGCCGGGCCGATGCCCTTGATCTGTTGCAAGTCGTCCGACGCGCCGTTCATGCGCGCGACGTCTTCGTCAATCTCTTCGTCTTCTTCTTCCTCTTCTTCCGGAGCCTCGAGAATGACGGACTCCTCGATGATCGAC
>JBCAZN010000186.1:0-5814 GCA_038533035.1 Pseudomonadota bacterium | reverse complement strand
GCCCGACTACTCATTGCGATCGAACTGGTCTGGCTGGCCGGATGACGCCAATCCCGCAGAGCGCCTGCCGACAGGCTTGTCATCACCGCCGCAATCCGAGCGGTTAGCTGACGCGTTCTTCCTGCACCCGACAACCTACGGTGGCAAGGAACACTGGGTGCAACCGATGGACTATGAGCCGTCGCGGCAGGGCACCGATTTTGGCACGGTCTCTATTCAGGCCTCGGCGTTCAACGAATGCTGCCGCGTCTACGCGCCGCGTTTTCGACAAGCGAATCTGGCGGCCTATAGCGGAGACCATGCGCGCACGATCATGGAGATCGGGTATAAAGACGTAAAGCGAGCCTTTCACCACTTCCTCGACACGATTGACCCGGACAGTCCTATCGTCCTCGCCAGTCACAGCCAGGGCAGCTTTCAGATGATGCGCCTGGTGATGGAAGAGGTCGATGGAACGCCGCTGATGGACCGCGTCGTTGCCATTTACGCCATCGGCCACAGGCTGCCGATGGCACTGATCGACGACGGCTACGAGGAAATACAACTTTGTAGCGAACCCACCGAGACCGGTTGCTTTATCAGCTGGGATACTCACAGAGGTGACCGGAAACCGTCGCCCTGGAGCGATAAGGAGGAGGAAGTCCTCTGGAACGGTACCGACTACAGCGGTTTCGCGCCCAGCCAGCCCATTTGCGTCAATCCGATCACCTGGCGCACAGACAGTGAATCAAGCTCGAAACATCAGCATCTCGGCGCGTTGCCGGGATGGAAACGTCCAGCATCGATTGACGAATCGCTCGGCGAGCTGATCAAAGGTGTCGTATCGGCACACTGCGAGCAGGGCGAGTTCAGCAACTGGCTATTCGTCAATCCGGACCTGGATGAACGGTTAAAGGCCGACGGCCTGTTCGGCTATTTCGAACGCAATATGCACGGCTCAGACTACGGCCTGTTCTGGGCCAATATTCGTAGCAATGCCACCGAGCGCGTACAGGCCTTTATCGCTGCGCGTGACCAAGAGAACGCAGGAGGAAGCGAGGAATGAAATTCAAATCGATAACCATTTTGGCTTGCCTTGCGCTCGCTGCCTGTGGTCAGAGCAGCAATGACAACAACGAAGCGCCGACTGCGCCTGATACGCGACCAAACATCGTCCTGATATTCGTCGACGATGTCGGCTACTGCGACACTGAAATGTACGGTTGCGATGCGGTTCCAACACCCAACATCAAACAGCTGGCTGACGAAGGTGCGCTGTTCACGGCCGGCTACGTCACAAGCCCTGTGTGTTCGCCGTCACGGGCAGCTCTTCTGACCGGGCGCTATCAGCATCGATTCGGCCACGAGTTTCTTCCGGAAGCCGATCCGGGCGGCAATGGCGGATTGCCGGTCGCTGAGATCACGGTGGCAGACGCATTGAGCGACGCAGGCTACGTGACCGGAATGGTCGGCAAGTGGCACCTTGGCGCACAGGAGAAATTTCACCCGTTGAATCGCGGCTTTGACGAGTTCTACGGCATGGTCACCTGGGGTGCCGACTACGCCGACACGACACGAGAGGATGTTCGGGTCTGGACACATCCATTGGCTCCGCCCCCGGATCCAAATTTGGAGTGGACGGGTCGCGGTGCCGACAGCGTGATGCGCGGCCGGCAACCTGTTGATGAAGAGCAGTATCTGACCAACGCATTCACGCGCGAGGCGATTGCGTTTATTGAAGCAAACAAGGACCAGCCATTCTTCCTGTACCTGCCATACACGGCGATCCACGGTCCGCTGCAGGTGACTCAGGAATATTACGATCGGTTTGCTCATGTTGATGACGAAGCGAAGCGAATCTACCAGGCGATGACGGCCGCGCTTGATGACGGTGTTGGAGAAGTGCTCGATGCGCTTGCCGAGAATGGCCTTGAGGAAAACACGATCGTTGTATTTGCAAGTGACAACGGCGCCGGTGTTGCCGACTACGCGAATAATGCGCCGCTACGACTGGGTAAGCACACGTTGTTCGAAGGCGGTGTCCGGGTGCCGTTCTCAATGCGCTGGCCGGCCCGGGTTGCGGCCGGAAGCGTTTACGAGCAGCCAGTCAGTACGCTGGACATCTTTCCGACAGCCGTTGCGGCTGCGGGCGGGACGATGCCGGCTGATCGAGCACTGGACGGCGTCGACCTGTTGCCGTTCCTGTCAGATTCCAGCAGCGAAACACCGCATGACGCTTTATTCTGGCGGCAAGGACCGAACTGGGCAGTTCGGCAGGGCGACTGGAAACTCATTCATGCTGCGGATCGAAACTGGCTCTACAACCTGGCGAACGATCTCAGCGAGCAAACCAACGTGGCCGAGCAGCATGCGGATGTCGTTGAACGTTTGACAGAGCTTTATACAGAATGGAACAACGACAACGTTGACCCGCTCTGGCCACCCGTGGGTGCCAAAAGCCTGCCCGATTTTTCCATTGACGGTGTTGCAATCAGCTGGGTGCTCTAGTGTTCAAGGTCGGTGTCGTCGGCCTCGGATTTATCAGCGAAACGCACCTGCGGGGATTTAGCAGTATTGCAGGCGTCGAGATTGCCGCGATTGCGGATATCGATGACGAGCGCGTCGCTATGTGCGCTGCAAATTATGGCGTCGAGCACCGCTTGCAAGACTACCGGGAACTGCTGCAGCTGCAGGATCTCGACCTTGTCGTCGTCTGCCTGCCGAACAACCTGCATGCGCGCGTCACCATCGAGGCGCTGGATGCGGGTCACAACGTCCTCTGCGAAAAACCCATGGCAACGACACTTGCCGACGCGGAGTCGATGACCGACGCCGCAAAAAGAAATGATCGGACTTTGTCGATCGTGATGAACTTTCGCTGGCAGTTTTTCGGTCCCGACATTTTTTATCTGAAAAAGCTGATCGAGTCGGGTGATCTCGGCGAAATTTACTACCTGCGGGCGCGTTACCTGCGCCAGGTGACGTTTCCCGCGAGCGGCTATGAACGCTGGAACCTGAGTATGGAGGAGTCAGGTGGCGGCGCGCTGATCGATCTCGGTCCGCACATGCTCGATCTGGCCATGTGGTTGAGCGATGACTATACCGCTCAACGAGTCAGCGGCTTCACGCATCACGGTCACATCAGCCGCTCGCAGGTCGATGACTTTGCGAGTGGTGCCGTGACGCTCGCCGGTGGAACACGGCTGAATGTTGAACTCGCGTGGAATTCGTTCAACGAGTCATGCTGGCAAATAGATGTCTATGGGGAGCACGGCGGCGCTGTTATTGACGCGCACCGACCGGCAGGAAGTCGTATGACGCGATTCGAGCTGGTTGACGGTGAAACCGTGGCAAGCGACGCGACGCTGGATGAGGTTGGAGAGCCGCCCGAGGCGTCGCTGCAGGAACACGTTGTCACTCGCATGATGGCCGGCCAGTTACCGGACTGCTCGGCTGAGCGTGCCCTGCAGGTCATGCGGGTTATCGACGGCTGGTATCGCTCGTCTGAGTCGGGTGCCGAAGTCGTTCTCTGAACAAAATGGGTGCATTTGAACGATCACCCTGAGCGAGCTGTGGGTCGGGTCGCTATGATTATTTCACCCAAACTGGAGACGATCATGACCCGCCTGTCGCTGACGATTGCCGCTGTCCTTTTTACCTGTCTGTGTCTTGCGCCGACCTGGGCCGACGACATTCCCAGGGCCGATCCTGAAGCCGTCGGACTGTCGTCCGAGCGCCTGGCACGATTCTCGGCCGAGATGGAGAAGGGTGTGGCGGCCGGTGATTTCCCAGGCGTAGTGGCGGCGGTCGCGAGAAACGGCAAGATCGCGTTTTTCGAATCCTACGGGTTTCGCGACAGAGACGCTGGCCTGCCGATGACCGACGACACGATATTTCGTATCGCGTCGATGACCAAGGCAATAACCGGCGTTGCGGTCATGATCTTGTACGAGGAGGGTCACTTCTCGCTGCACGATCCAATCTCGAAATACATTCCGTCGTTCGAGAATTCCGTGGTTCAGGTCGGCGGCGTTCCGATTCCCGAAAAACTGAAAGGCAAGGTCAAAAGAGCCAACTGGACACAGGCGGACCTTTCGCAGTGGCTCGAAAAAAACTGGAACACGCTGTCTGACGAAGAAAAGAAGAAGTGGACGGAGTATTACGCGTCGGGCGGCAAGGGCAAAGGAAAGTCCTCTGACTCGGGCAACGAAATTGAAACCGTGCCGGCCAACAGTCCAATTACCATTCGCGATCTGCTGCGGCATACGGCGGGTATCTCTTACAACATGGGCGATATCTGGTCGGAAGGTGACGATCTGGGGCAAATGATCGACAACCTGGCGGCACAACCGCTGAAATCGCATCCCGGCACGCGCTTTGACTACGGTCTGTCGATGGACGTGCTCGCACGGCTGGTCGAGGTCGTCGCGGAGCAGCCGTTCGACGACTTTATTGAAGAGCGCATTCTCAAGCCGCTCGATATGAAAGATACGGCGTTCTATGTGCCGCAAGCCGAGGCGACGCGACTTCTGAAAATGCCGCCGACCAAGGCGAACGATCAGAAATTCAAAGTAGCGTCGGCGGAGGATCCGTATCTGTCGCCGCCGATTGTGTTGGCTGGCGGTACCGGGCTGGTGTCGACAACGATGGATTACGTACGATTTTGCATGATGCTCTTGAACGATGGCGAGCTGGACGGCCAGCGAATCCTGGGACGCAAGTCGGTGGAGCTGATGCGCGTCAATCATATGAATGACGTTGCCGATCGCAGCAGCGCAAAAAGCGGGCTCGACGATTTTCTATTCGGCCTGACGTTTGGCGTGCACGGAGAGCCTGGAGACCGCGGTCAACTCGGTTCTGCCGGCAGCTACTACTGGGCAGGCGCCTACGGCACGGCCTTCTGGATCGATCCCCAGGAAAACCTGATCGGCGTCTTCATGGTGAACGGCTTACGCGACAATGAGAAGGGCGGCGGTTGGCACTACAGCCAGATGCTGGAACACTTTACCTACCAGGCGATTATTGACTGAGCAGGAACTCCAGCGGGATATGCAGGCGCTCGCGCCAGGCTCTGGGTGTGTGGTCCGCCCCCTCAAACTTGCGCGTAATCCAGTCGACGCCCTCCTGGTAGCCAAGCTCGATCATTATCGCATCCATGCGTTTTTGGTACGGTTCGTACTCGGCGTCGAGCGTCTCGGTACCGTAGTCAAAATAGACGCGGTTGGAACCGGCCGCCGGCCAGTTGTCCTTGTACCAGTCGAGGACCACGCCATCTGCCAGGCTAAAGTGGGTGGACAGGCAACCTGCGCCGCCGAAAACATCAGGGTATTCGGCGATTCCGTAGGCAGAGATCATGCCGCCCATGCTGGAACCCATAATATAAGTGTTGTCCTTGTCCGCCAGCGTGCGGTAGTTCGCGTCAATGTGGGGCTTGAGTTCCTCGACGAGGAATCGCAAATAATTATCCGATGTCACTTCTGCAACGGTGATGTCGGAGCCTTCCGCCTGCAGCGCACTGTCGGAGTCCTCAGTAAGGGGTTTTTGTGGCATGTATTCTGTGCGGCGCTTGGTCTTCGGCAGGTTCCAGACAGATACGACCATCGTTGGTTTGATCTTGCCCTCGTTCATCAGGCGCGTCAGTGCCTTGTCAACGTCCCACAAATAGTCGGTTCCACCCATCGGGGAGGCGGCCTGGTCAAACATCATTTGCCCATCGTGCATGTAGATCACGGCGTAGCGGTCTTCTGAGGCCTCGTATCCCTCGGGTAACCACACGTCAACCGGGCGTGGCTCGACAAGTTCTGACGCAAAGGATTCGATGTGAACAAGGCTGCC
>JBCAZN010000185.1:0-5838 GCA_038533035.1 Pseudomonadota bacterium | reverse complement strand
GCTCTCCTTGCTATACCCCGCCCCAGGAACAGACCGTCACCCGTGGTACCGGCCGACGTTCTGGCTAACCGCACTCACGTCAATCACGATTATTTCAGGTGGCTTCGTTGCGGGTCTCAAGGCCGGCAAGATCTACAACACGTTTCCGATGATGGGCAATCACTGGATTCCACCCGAGACGATGGCGCTGCAACCCGTCTGGCGAAACTTTTTCGACAACATGACGACCGTGCAACTCGATCATCGCGTGCTGGCAATTACGACGTTTGTCGCGATTATCGTTTACTGGATCAAGGCACGCAGTATCGACTTACCTGCGCGCACGCGCCCGGCGGTTAATGCGCTGCTGCATACGGTAGTTCTGCAAGTCGCCCTCGGTATCACGACATTGCTGATGGCCGTGCCAGTCTTGCTCGGTGCCGCGCACCAGGCTGTCGCCATGGTGTTATTCACTGTAGCGCTCTATGTATTGCACAGTCTGCGGCGCGTCTGAACGTCGATTGCCTGGCGTCAGACTTCAGTCAGCCAGCCATGGGTATCGGCGGCAAGCCCGTACTGGATATCCTGCAACGCCTTGCGCAGTTTCGCCGTGTTCGGTCCGGCTGAACCGTCGCGCACGGCGATTTCTTCACCGCGGTACACCAGCGTGCCTACCGGCGACAGGCAAGCAGCCGTGCCCGAGAGTGCTGCCTCGTGCGTCTTGGCAAACTCGAGCAGTTCGGCGACGGTAAAAGTGCGCTCATTCACGGTATAGCCGTTGTCCGCGGCAAGCTTCAGGATCGAGTCACGCGTCATGCCGTGCAGGAATGAACTATCGAGCGGCTTGGTAATGACTTCGTCATCACTGATCAGCAGAAAGTTGGCCGCGCCAGTTTCCTGCACGTCACCGTTCGGGCAAAACAGTACCTGGTCGACGCCAAATTCCGCTTTTGCTTCGAGCGTTGGTCCCAACGCAGCCGCATAGTTGCCGCCAGTCTTCGTGCTACCCAGCTGTTCGGTCGAACGGGCGCGCTGGTCTTCGACGAGCAATTTGAGCGTTGTCGATCCACCGGCAAAGTAATCGCCGACCGGCGACGCCAACACGTACAAAGTCGCTTCGGTCGAGGGCGATGCCGCCGCCCCGATGTTTTCAAGCGTGCCAATCAGGGTCGGTCGCAGATACAGCGAGCTCGGCGGAGCGGGTATGTCTTCTACATGCTTTTGGACGAGGTCAACGACCATACCGGACAGCTGTACTGCATCCGGGACAGGAAGTCGCAGCGACGCCGCGCTTTTTTGCATTCGCGCGACGTGGTCAGGCAGCCGGTAAATCCGCGCCTTGCCGTCGTCCCAGCGATACGCCTTAAAACCTTCGAAGCAGGTGCTCGCATAATGGAATACGTGGGCCGCCGGATGCAGCGACAGTGGCTTCAGCGGCTCAACAGACGCCTGTCCCCAACTGTCGTTTTCATACCGCGCGATCGCCATCGATTCGCAAAATTCTGTGCCAAATGCCCCCATGGACGCGCTGCTCTCATTTGGATTTTGAAGGGGCGCTACTTTGCATCATTTGCGGCACGATAACTAGGTGCCCGGCACGGTTTACCATCAGAGTGGTAGGTTGCTTAGAACGTGGGTGGCGTACACGCCGTGATCAGCTCGCAGGGCTCGTTACCAGGGTTATGGAATGTGTGTGGCTGGTGGCTCTTGAAATAGTAGGCATCGCCCTGCTGCAACACGGCCGATTCGTCACCAACCGTAACCTCGAGGCGTCCCCTGAGGACAATGCCGCATTCCTCGCCCTCGTGCGTGATGGCGTGTTTGCCGGTACCGGCACCCGGCTGGTAGCACTCCTTGAGCAGCTGGATGGAGCGATTGCTCATGTTCGCCCCTACCTGGCGAAACGACACGCCGCCGTCGGCTATCTCGATCAGCTCCGCGGCGCGAAAGAACATCCGCTCGCGCAGCTCAAGTCCATCACTGAAGAACTCGCCGAGGCTGATCGGAATACCGTCCAGCACCTTCTTCAGCATGCTGACAGTCGGGTTCAGCTTGCCCGCCTCGATCTGCGAAATCGTCGCGTTTGCCACGCCGGAAACCCGCGCCAGCTGTCGTTGCGACAGGTTTTTCGCACTACGAATACTGCGCAAGCGCGCACCGATTGCCTGGTCCATAGTCTTACGCCCGAAAAGTGTTTAGCTTACTAAACATTCTGGAGCGTCATGACAATAAAATCAACAACTTAGTTAGCCGCACCTAACCCGTTGTTTAACATCCCGTTGCGGGCGTACACTTCTCGATCTACGCAATTCGGGGAGAAACAGCATGTCTCTAGAGGCTGTCAGGCACGACGCCTACTGGTTACCGTTTACGGCGAATCGTGACTTTTTGAAGAAGCCACGCGTCATCAAGGGTGCCGCGGGTCATCATTACATTCGTGAAGACGGCGAACGCATCTACGACACATTTTCGGGCCTGTGGACGTCCGGTATTGGTCATTGCCATCCGAAGATCGTCGCCGCGGTCCAGCAACAGGTTGCAACGCTCGACTACTGCATGACGTTCCAGGTCACCAACGACAAGGCGTTCGCGCTCGCGAATCGCGTTACGTCAATGGCCCCGGACGGCATCGAGCATTGTTTCTTCACCAATTCGGGTTCCGAGTCGGTCGACACGGCACTCAAAATTGCGCTCGGTTATCACCGCGCGCGCGGCGAAGGCAATCGTACGCGCCTGATTGGCCGTGAAAAGGGCTATCACGGCGTGAACTTCGGCGGCATGTCGGTCGGCGGCATCGTGCCGAACCGCAAGGTGTTCAGTGCCGCGCTGATTCCCGGCGTGGATCACCTGCGGCATACGCTCGACATTGAGCGCAACGCGTTTTCGCGCGGACTGCCCGCACACGGTATTGAACTGGCCGAAGACCTTGAACGGCTGTGCGCACTGCACGACGGCAGCAATATTGCCGCCGTGATCGTGGAACCGGTCGCGGGATCAGCGGGCGTCATTCCGCCGCCTGCAGGCTACCTCGAGCGACTGCGTGTAATTTGCGACGAGCACGGCATCCTGCTGATCTTTGACGAAGTGATCGCCGCCTTTGGACGTCTGGGCCATGCGTTCGGCGCGCAACGCTTCGACGTCATTCCGGACATCATCACGACGGCGAAAGGGCTGACCAACGGCGTCATCCCGATGGGCGCGGTTTTCGTTCGCGATACGATCTACGATGCGTTCATGAATGGTCCGGAGCACATGATCGAGATCTTCCATGGCTACACCTATTCGGGCCACCCGGTCGCGGCCGCCGCCGGACTCGCGACGATGGACGTTTACGACGAAGAAGGTACTTTCGAACAGGCGCAGGGGCTTGAACAGCATTTCGAAGACCTGCTGAATTCGTTTGCCGATCACCCGCACGTTATCGACGTTCGCAACTACGGCCTTATGGGCGCTGTCGAAATGGCACCGCGTGACGGCGCGCCCGGCGCGCGTGGCGGCGAAGTGCACAAGAAGTGTTTCTGGGACGAGAACCTCGTCGTCCGCAACGGCATGGACACGCTGCAGTTCTCGCCTTTTCTTAATTCTGACCCGGATGAAATGGAACAATCGTTCGAAGCCATTCGTCGCGTACTCGATTCCGTCGAGTAATGGAGCAATCATGAACGCCACACCCGCAAAAAACATCGATACCGACAGCGTGCTCGGCCACTTCATCAACGGCGAGGAAATCGCCGACGATCATCGTCCGCTCGCGGTCACGAACCCGGCGACAGGCCAGGTAGCGCGACACGTGGCAATGGCGTCAAAAGCCACGGTCGAGGAAGCGATTGCCTCGGCAGAGGCGGCGTTCCCGGCCTGGCGTGACACGCCGCCCGCAAAACGTGCCCGCATCATGTTCCGCTTCAAGCAATTACTTGAAGAGCATGCCGACGAAATCGCCGCCGCCATTACGGAGGAACACGGCAAGGTATTCGACGATGCGATGGGCGAGTTCGGGCGCGGCGTGGAAGTGGTCGACTACGCCTGTGGCATTCCTGAACTGCTCAAGGGCGAATACTCACGCAATGTCGGTCCGAATATCGATAGCTGGTCCGATCACCAGCCGCTCGGCGTCGTCGCCGGAATCACGCCGTTCAACTTTCCTGCGATGGTGCCGATGTGGATGTACCCAATGGCGATCGCCTGCGGCAATACGTTTGTACTCAAGCCATCCGAAAAGGACCCATCAGCGCCGATGATCGTGGCGCGATTGCTGCACGAAGCCGGATTGCCGGAGGGCGTTTTCAATCTCGTCAACGGTGACAAGGAAGCCGTCGACACGTTGCTCAATGACGATCGCGTGCAGGCAATCAGTTTTGTTGGTTCAACACCGATTGCCGAATACATTTATTCAACGGGCACCGCAAACGGCAAGCGCGTGCAGGCGCTTGGCGGTGCAAAAAATCACGCCATTATCATGCCCGATGCCGATGTCGACAATGCGGTCAGCGCACTGATGGGCGCCGCGTTCGGCTCGTGTGGCGAACGCTGTATGGCAATCTCCGTCGCGGTCTGCATCGGTGATGAAATCGGCAACGAGGTGATCGGCAAACTGCAGGCTGAAATCAACGACCTCAAAGTCGGACCGGGCACCGACACGTCGAATCACATGGGCCCGCTTGTGACAAAGGAACATCATGACAAGGTGCGCGGCTACGTCGATCTCGGCGTCGACGAAGGTGCGACGCTTGCGGCCGATGGCCGCGATCTCGTGGTCGAGGGCCACGAAGACGGTTACTTCCTCGGCCCCTGCCTGTTCGACAACGTCAAGCCGGGTATGCGCATCTACCAGGAAGAAATTTTCGGCCCGGTACTGTGTGTGGTTCGCGCCGAGTCCGAAGAACAGGCAATGCAGCTGATCGACGACCACGAGTACGGCAACGGCACCTGCATTTTCACGCGAGACGGCGAAGCGGCCCGTTACTTTGCCGACAATATCAAGGTCGGGATGGTGGGCATCAACGTACCGCTGCCGGTACCGGTCGCTTATCACAGCTTCGGTGGCTGGAAGCGTTCGCTGTTTGGTGACCTGTATGCCTACGGCCCCGACAGCGTGCGTTTTTACACGCGCCGCAAGACGATCACGCAACGCTGGCCGTCAGGTGGCGTCCGCGAAAAAGCGCAGTTCTCGTTCCCGGGAAGACAGTAAGCTACAATCGCTGTCCCGCCAATTTGGAGACAGCAATGAAAAAGCTGCTTGTGCTTTCGATATTGTTCGCGACCAGCGCGGTCGCTCAGAATGCCGAGATTACGTTCAAGTCCACCGAAATCGAACCCGGCATCTTTATGGTCGAGGGTGTCGGTGGTTTCGCCGGCGGAAACATGGCTGTCCTGGTCGGCGACGATCATGTCGCCATGATTGACGACAGCATGCCACCGCTTGCCGGGAAACTGCTCGCGCATGTAACCCGGACCGCGGGCGGGCCGATCGATTTCATGGTCAATACGCATGTACACGGCGATCACGCGGGTGGCAACGCCCACTTCGCTGCTAGCGGCACCGTCGTATTTGCGCATGACAACATACGCAAACGCCTGCTCGAGGATGCCTCAGGTGCGGGCGGTCCCGGCGGATTGCCGATCATCACATTTGGCGACGGCGTAACCTTTCACCTCGGCAACGTCGAAGCGCGCGTCATTCATTTGCCCGGCGCGCATACCGATGGCGATGCTGTAATCCTGTTCCCAGACGCCAACGTGATTCACACGGGCGACATCCTGTTCCACTCCATGTTTCCGTTTATCGATCTTGACAGCGGTGGCACGGTTGACGGTTATCTTGCCGCACAAAAGAAAATCTGGTCGATTGCAGACGACGAC
>JBCAZN010000184.1:0-5855 GCA_038533035.1 Pseudomonadota bacterium | reverse complement strand
GGAAACTCGATTGCTGATTCTTCACTCATTACTCAAACCAGAGGCTGACACTGTCCTTCGTACGCTGCCATATGGAGCCGGTGGGATTGTCTTCAAGGGCGCGCAGGTCGGTGCGCAGCAGTTCTTCACCGTTCAGGTTGATGCTGAGCTGCGCAATGGGCTGGCCCGTTGCGACGGGTGCCATGACCAACGATGGCATGTCGACATGCGACTCGAGGTCGTCATACGCACCGCGCGGCACTGTGATGTAGAGGTCTTCAATTACGCCAAGTCTCGAATTCAGGTTTTCGGATTTCCAGACGCGGGCAGATGAAATTTCCTCGCCGGCTTTAAACAGCAGGTGCGTCTCGAAGAATCGGAAACCGTAGTTGATCAGTGCCTGGCTGCCATCAGAGCGGGATTTCGTACTCGACGTCCCGAGCACCACCGAAATGACCCGCATGCCGTTGCGCTGCGCTGATGCGACAAGGCAGTAGCCAGCGTCGTCGGTGTGGCCCGTCTTGATGCCGTCGACCGAGTCGTCGCGCCACAGCAATGAATTACGGTTTTCCTGACGAATATCGTTGTAGGTAAATTCCTTCTCCGCATGCCAGCTGTAGTACTCGGGAAATTGCTCAATTAGTGCGCGGGCAAGGATGGCGAGATCACGCGCTGTTGTAACGTGACCCTCGGCGGGCAGGCCGGTCGCGTTCGCAAAATGGCTGCCGGTCATGCCGAGCGCGATGGCATGCTGGTTCATCATCTCGGCAAATACGCTTTCGGTGCCTGCAATGTGCTCGGCGAGCGCGACACCGGCGTCGTTGCCGGATTGCACGATCAGGCCCATGAGCAGGTCGCGTACGCTGACTCTCGTGCCCACCTCGATGAACATGCGCGAGCCTTCGGTACGCCAGGCTTTTTCGCTGACCGTTACTTCCTCATCCAGCGTGATCTGGCCCTGTTGCAGGGCGGCGAAGACCACGTAGGTCGTCATGATCTTGGTCAGGCTGGCCGGTGCAAGCTGCATGTCAGGGTCGAGCGCGGCAAGCTCGTGCCCGGTCTTGCTGTCGACCACGAGATAGCTCTTGGCACCGATAATCGGCGGTGCCGGCGTCGGCATGGATGCCGAGAATACGGTGGATGAGACAAGGAGTACGAGCAGCGCGGTCGCTGCGGTCAAACGCTGGAACATAGTGCCTCGGTCGGCATGGGTTAGAACGGAGCGCGTATTGTACGCGGCTATTCGGAAATTAGGTACGGATCCGTTATGCCGAGATTTTCGAGCTCTTCGACGAGAATGTCGTACTTAATAACGCTCGCGACCGGGCCGATGCGCACCCGGTAAAGCCGCGTGGCGGCCGATGTGTCTTCGTAAATGAACGCGTTCTCGATGCCACTGCTCGTAAGCAACCGTACCCGGCGTTCCGCGTTGCTGCGCTCGCCAAATGCGCCAACCTGAACATATATGAGGTGCTCGGTGTTCGCTGTCGTTGCGACGGCGGGTGCAGGCACAGGCACGGGCTCGGCCGTGACGTCCTCGGGCGGCGGCGTGGGCGGCGTGCTGCGGCGTACCGGGCGATCGCCAGGCGGTTTATCAAAACTGATCGCGGTGACCTCAACGAGCGAGGTGCCATCACGGACCATGTCGAGTTTCAGCGCAGCGGCGTAAGAAAGGTCAATGATGCGATTGTGCACAAACGGACCGCGATCATTGACGCGCACGATGATGGTCTTGTCGTTGCGCAGGTTGCGAACCCGGACGTAGGTTGGCAGCGGCAGCGTCTTGTGTGCCGCCGTCATCGCGTACATGTCGTACACCTCGCGATTCGACGTCAAGTTGCCGTGAAACTTTTTGCCATACCACGAAGCGACGCCGCGCTCGTGATAGCCCGCGCTGCTTGGCATGACGGTGTAGCGTTTACCGAACACTTCGTAGACCGGCCCGTTGCCGTAGCGGCTGCGCGGTTCAGGCCTGGGTATCGCGTCGCCAGGCAGATCCGGGATACGCGAGCTGCCGGACGGCGGGCCGTCCTTGGGTCGGACGCCACCACAGGCAACCAACGTACAAACTAAAAAAAGTGTTGCGAGCTGGGCTGGCCTACGCAGCATCGGCATCGACCTTCGATGAGATCTCCTGCCCGAGCTGGTACACAGCCAATGCGTACATCACGCTGCGGTTGTACTTCGTAATGACGAAGAAGTTGTGAAATCCGACCCAGTACTCAGGGCCGTTGACGTTTTCATAGGCGAGCAGTTGGCTTTTGCTGTCGCTTGGCAGGTTGGTCGCGAAAACAACCCCTTTCTGGCTTAGCGAGCTCACCGTGTCGGCGGGCTTGAGCGTGTTTTTCGGTTGCGGCGCATCGCTGGCCCAGGCGCTGCCGAGCGTTGCCTGTGCCGTGACTTCCTGGCCTGCTTTCCAGCCGTGTTCGACGAAGTAGTTTGAAATACTGCCGGCGACATCGGCCCAGTTGTTCCAGATATCGCGCTTGCCGTCGCCGGTCGCATCGACCGCGTAGGCGCGGAAGCTCGATGGCATGAACTGCGGTCGGCCCATCGCACCGGCGTAGGACCCCTTCGGCTCCAGCGGGTTGATTTCCTCCTCGCGCGCCAGGATCAGGTACTCGACCAGCTGTTGCCGAAAGAACTTGGCGCGGCGCGGGTACTCGAATGCCAGTGTCGCGAGCGCGTCGATGACGCGGTCGTTGCCCGTGATGCGGCCGTAGTAGGTTTCGACACCGATGATGCCGACGACCATTTCGACCGGGACGCCGGTCTCGAGCTCAATGCGCTCCAGCATCTCGCGATTCTCGCGCCAGAACTTGACGCCCGCATTGATGCGCTCCTTCGTAATGAAGATCTTGCGATAGTCGCCCCACGTCAGTTTGCGTTCCGCGGGTGTCGATATCTTGCGCAGTATTGATGCCTTGATTTCGGCATCGCTCAGTAGGGCAACAAGTTCGTCGCGCTCGAAATCGTGTTTCTCGACCATCTCGTCGATAAACGCAACGACATTGGCTTTGTCGAGATCGACCGGCCGATCAACTTCTTCCGTCGATGCGAAGGCGTGTAAACCAGAAGAAACGTAAAGGAATAGGAGAAGTACGGCAGCAGTCAGTCGGGGCGTCATCAGTGAGGCAACAATTTCCGGTGGGAATGAATCGACATCAGAATACCGAATCCGGCCATCAGCGTCACCATGGAGGTGCCGCCGAAACTGACGAGCGGTAAGGGTACCCCGACGACCGGTATTAGTCCCGTCACCATCGCCGTATTGACGAACACGTAAACGAGGAAGGTCAGGCTGATCGAGCCGGCGAGCAGGCGTGTGTAGGTGTCGGGCGCCTGCGTGGCGATATACAGCCCGCGGCCGATGACAAACATGTACAGCGCGAGCAGACCGAGGACACCGAACAGCCCGAACTCTTCACCGAGCACGGCGAAGATGAAATCAGTATGACGTTCCGGCAGGAACTCGAGCTGCGCTTGCGAGCCGTTGGTCCAGCCTTTGCCGAACAGGCCGCCCGATCCGATCGCGATTTTCGACTGGATAATGTTGTATCCGGCGCCGAGCGGGTCACTGTCCGGATCGAACAGCGTCAACACGCGTTGCTTCTGGTAATCCTGCATGAAATTCCAGAGCAGCAGGGCGCCCGGCACGGCGGCGACCCCGAGCCCCATCATGAGGCGATACGACATGCCGGCGAGGATAATAACGACGACACCCGACGCGGCAATCAGCAGCGCCGTGCCGAGGTCGGGTTGCATTGCGATGAGTACCGTCGGGATGGCGATCATGGCTGCGATAATGAGCAGGTGGCCGAGTTTCGGCGGCAAGCGTTTATCGTGCAGGTACCAGGCGGTCATCATGGGTACGCCGAGCTTCATCGCCTCCGACGGCTGGAAGCGAATGCCGAAGTCGAGCCAGCGGCGTGCGCCCTGGCCGACATCGCCAACAAATAGCACGAGCACCAGCAACACGATGCCGATTGCATAGCCGTGCGGCGTCCAGCGGCGCAGGAAGTCAGGCGGCAGCTGCGCCACGATCACCAAGGCGACCAGTGCGACGCCGAGTCGGATCATCTGGTTGATCAAAAGCCGGCTGTTTTCACCGACGGCGCTGTACAGCACAAAGAGGCCGAAAGCACAGATCAGGAGCAGGCCACCGAGCAACGGCAGATCGATGTTCAACTTGCGCAGGAGCGCCGCGAGGTTCGGTATCGCGGTTTGCTGCGGTGCGAGCATGCGTTGTGTTTCGCTAAGCCGCATCAGTCGCCTGTCCTGAGGTACTGGTCCATGACCGCTTTCGCGACCGGCGCCGCGACGCTGCTTCCGCTTTCACCGTTTTCCACAATTACGGCAACGGCAATGCGCGGGTTGTCGACCGGCGCAAACGCAACGAACCATGCGTGATCGCGCTGCCGTTCCTCGAGTTCGGCTTCGTCGTACTTCTCGTCCTGTGCAATCGTTACGATCTGTGCGGTGCCGCTCTTGCCCGCCATCTCGTAGGGCGCGCCGGTGCCGACGGCGCGCGCGGTGCCCTGCGGACCCTGCATGACGGAATGCATCGCCTCGATAACGTATTCCCAGTAAAAATCGTTGCTGATCTGGATGTCGCTCAGTCGCTCGCGCGGAATCGGGCTGACTTCGCCCGTAATCGGGTCTTCAACCGACGTCACCATCGTCGGTCGATAGCGCACGCCGCGCGTCGAAATTGCGCCGACGGCGGCCGCAAGCTGCAGCGGTGTGGCGAGCATAAAGCTCTGCCCGATTGACGCGGTGACGGTTTCGCCGTCGTACCAGCGCCGGTCGTCGCCCGTAAAGTTACGTTGCTTCCACTCGACGGAAGGAATTTGCCCGGCGCGCTCGCCGAACACATCAATACCGGTCCGCGCACCCAGCCCGAATCGCGTCAGGTAGTCATGCATGCGGGTAATGCCGATCGACGTACTGATCTCGTAGAAATAGACGTCGCACGACTGCGCGATGGCATCGTGCAGATCGACGGCGCCGTGCCCTTCAGGTCTCCAGTCGCGGTAGCGATGTTCGTGCCCCGGCAACTGGTAGTAGCCGATGCAGAAGCTTTTGCGGGTCAGGTTGGTCGCACCGGTTTCAAGCGCTGCGAGAGCGAGCATCGGCTTGATCGTCGATCCCGGCGGGTACTGGCCGAGCACCGCGCGATTAAACAGCGGCCGGTCCGGGTTTTCGTTCACGGCCGCGAACTGCGCCTGCGTCATGCCGACGGCAAACAGGTTTGGATCGAAGGAGGGTGCACTGACCATCGCAAGGATTTCGCCAGACCAGGGGTCGAGTGCAACAACGGCGCCACGCCGGCCCTGCATGGCATTGGCCGCGACGGCCTGCAGCTGCATGTCGATGGACAGGTGAAGATTGAAGCCGGGCTCGGGCGCCGCGTCGACGGGCAGCGAATCCAGCAACTCGCTGGTGTTTGCGGGTACCTGGCGCCCGCGGGCGTTCGTGATGACATGGCTGAACCCCGGCACGCCGTGTAATTCGGGTTCGTAGCTGGCTTCGACGCCGGTTTTGCCGGTGTGCGAGGTGCCCGCGTAACGGCCGGCATCGAGTCGCTGCAAATCGTCGGGACTCAACGCACCCACATAGCCGACGGCATGCGAAAACAGTTCGCCGTTCGGGTAGTGCCGTACAAGTCGTGGCTGGAAGTCGACGCCGGGAAAGCGGGGTCGCTGGATGGCGAACGTCGCAATTTCCTCGTCGCTCAGCCGGAACTTGAGTGTGACCGGTTTGAAACGCTGGCCACTGCGGCTTAATTCCTTGATGCGCGGTATATCGTCGGCGCTGATCAGCTCGAGCGCCGCCAGCCGGGCAAGCGTGTCATCGATGTCGTCAACCTGCTCGGG
>JBCAZN010000183.1:0-5858 GCA_038533035.1 Pseudomonadota bacterium | reverse complement strand
CGTCGGCCACTCGGGTTACCGCGCGCACTTTTGAACAACTCAGTTCCCCATTCGAGAAATGCTTCGCGATCCTTGGGAGACGAAATAAAGCATGCGCAACACGAATTCGTTCACGCGCCGAATTCAAACCGAATCCGCAGTTAAAGTTCAGCCAATGGGCGCACGACGGAAACCCCTCGTCCTGCCAATAGCGCTTCCGGTCAAACTCGGCAATCTTGAGTAATAGCTGAAAGGTGGCGGCGTGAATGTAGCTGCAGAGCTCGGTAATTTCGGACGCGAGTGTCTCGGCCGGTGTTGTCGAATCGACGACGTTCAGGACGGATTTGGGCATCGGTTTCTCCACCAAAAGGAACTGTTTATATATACAGTATTATAGCCGTAACCGATTGTTAAATAGATAGAAAAAAGTCTTAAGCTAGCTCAGAAATTGAACTGCGATCGGCCGGTCTCGATGCCCGCCGGATCAAAGCGCCGCTCGAGAAATCGCGTACGTCCCATGTTGTCCCGGATCATTGTGCTCGATGAACGGGTCCCGTAATCGGGCAGCACGATAAACGGTGCACTGATCGCGTGTGCGGTTTCAAAATCGAAGCGACTGCTCTCGACGCTCGCCGCCGGCGCGCGCTCGCGATCATCGAGAAGCCGCAATAGTTCGGTTTCGTTGACCTTGTTTTTGCTTAGCAGCTGCGTGAGCGCCGACTTCGCCCGGTGTACCTTGAACCAGTCCGAGTCGAGCAGCGCATTGCTCAATCCATATATTCCGGGTCCGAGTTCGCGCACACCCTCGTCGCGATTTGATGAGTAAGCGAGCGACTCGTCGTCACCGACGATGAGATTGAATCCTGCATAACGTTCGCCATCGATCGATTCGAGGTAGTCAACAGGCGACGCATCGCCCAACAGGAACTCGGTTAGCAAATGCCCTCGGGAGCGAAACTTCGCCGGCTCATGCTGGGCATCCCGAAAATTTGTGATCGTCGCGAACCGGCCGTCGCGATGCATGGCCAGCCACGTGCCGCCAGCCTCGAGGTCGCGCCCGGCAAGAATGTCCGGATGGTCGGGCCACCAGTGCGCCTCCTGCGTCGGGCGCGCGTGGAACTCGTCGCGGTTACCCGCAAGTACCAGTGGAAACACCTCATGCTGCTGCCACGCGATGACGACGAGACACATATCAGTCGCTCGCAATCCAGTGCTCGACGAGTCGTCGCGCGATCGAAATTCGAAACGGCAACTTGGGAAACTCGCCGGACAATAATTCCTTGCGCGTAAACCAGCGTGCGTCTTCAAGCTCGCCGTCGTTGAGTCGGATGTCGTGATCGTGACCGGGATCAGCTGCAGCGATGAAACCGAGCATCAGGGACGACGGGAACGGCCAGGGCTGCGAGCTGTGATACTGCACGTTGCCCACCCGGATATTGGTCTCTTCGTAGACTTCGCGGCGCACGGCATCGGACAGGCTTTCGCCGGGTTCGACGAAACCTGCAATCGTTGAATACCGATGCTCGGGCCAGCTTGCCTGTCGCCCGAGCAGGCAGCGGTCGCCATCGCCGACCAGCACGATGACTGCAGGATCAACGCGCGGGAACACTTCCCTGCCACAATCGGCATTGACGCAGACTCGCGAGTTGCCGCCCGAGTGCGGCAGTGCCTGTGAGCCGCAGCGCCCGCAATAGAGTTGTGTCTCGTGCCACAAAACCAGCGCGCGCGCATGCGCCGCGAGATTGGCCTCGTCGGGCGGTAGCACAGTGCCGATGAATCGCAGGTCCTGGTAGTCGCCGCGCTCCGTGCAGGGCGGCACGTCGTCGCGGTCGATGGCGACGGCGAACGCGGGTTCGCCACGGAATAGTCCGAGGAAAATTACGTTGTGGTCATCGATGCAGTCATCGATATCGGCACGATCAAGGAGGATTGCCGTGGCCGGCTCGCCGCCAATCAGGCAGCGGTCGCCCCACACCGGTACGAACGTTGAGGCAGGATTGGCGAGCGCTCTCTCGAGCCACTCGCCATCCTTGCGCAGCTCACCGCTGCGATCGACAAATGCGCCGGCGAAAACGTTGTGGTTTTGCATCAGCGCATGCTGACGGTGTAGCTAGTTTTTCGCCAGCAGGTCGCGAATTTCAGCCAGCAAAACTTCTTCGTTTGACGGCTTGGGTGGTTCCGCAGGCTTTTCTTCTTCTTTTTTCTTCATCGAATTGATCGCCTTGATTAACAGGAACACTGCTATCGCGACGATCAGGAAATTGATGACGTTGTCGAGAAAGATGCCGTAGTTGATCGCGGCCGCTTCTTCACCTTCGCCGAGCATGTAGGAGTACTCGCTGAAGCTGATGCCGCCCATGAGGGCGCCAATCGGTGGTAGCAGGACATCGGATACCAGCGACGAAACGATTTTGCCGAAAGCGGCGCCGATAATAATACCGACAGCCATATCGACGACATTGCCACGCATGGCGAACTCTTTAAATTCTTTGAGCATTTGGTTCAACCCCTGAGAAATTTTTTAATTATCAGTTTTGTGTCGGAGTGACCGCCGTAGTTTACCCCACTAGTGCAGGTTTTTGCTGATTTCGCAGCTTGGGCAGGTCTTTTCGTCCAGCGCGTAGGCGTCCTGCACGTAGCGCGTACGGCAGTGACCACAGGCCGCAAGATACAGCTCGTCGTTCCAGGAGATGCTTTGCAAGAGGTTCCAGGCCCACTCGAAGTTCAACGTCGGCTTGTCATGAAGTAACAGGTAGCTCTCATAGGCGCGGCACAGCCGGTGCCCGAACTCGACGTCGGGTCGCGGCCAGCAGGGGTGTACGCTGTCGTCATGATCGATCCGGATCAGGAGACTCGCGCGGAATAGTGCGACCAGCGTCGTCGCCTGCAGCTGGTTGCGCGGAGTCTTGACGAAGCGCATCACCTGGCGCGGAGATTTTCCGCGCCGCCGCTTGATTTGCGACTGGCCGTTGTCGCGAAAATAGGTAGCGTAGAGCTTGCGGATGCGGTCGTCGGAAAGCCCGGTGCATTCCCGAATAGTGCGCGTCCTTGCCTCGTGCCGAATCATGCGAAGCGCCAGCTCAAACTGGCGGCGTTCACCCGCGTAGCGATCGTCCGTAAAACGCATTTCTTACCCCATTTGCTTGAAATATCCCATATATGGTTTTACGATACCGTATAACATCCGTATATGGTCGCACAAGACGAAATAACGTAACTGCCACAAACGGACAAAAAAGATGCCCACCGACGACTACCATCCACCGACGGCCGATGACTACGGCAACGTCACCGAACTGAACCGCGCCTGGCTGCGAGCGACGACCGAGTTACAGCGTCCACAGCGCGCACGCCTGGCCGATGCCCCGTTCCTGTTGTTCTCATTGCGCGAGCATGATCTCGACTGGTGGCGCCAATTGCTGGAGCAAAAGCCACAGGCCGACTGGCTGCATGGCGCCGGCGTTGCCGCAGAACCGCTGCGGCGCCTGCAGGGTGCCGCGCTGGCGTTTCTTTGGCACCTCGCCTTGCGAAATCCGTATGCCGCGCGCCTCGTGAGCGGTGCGGGCGTCGCCTGGTGTGACATGCTGACGGCAGTGCCTCTGGTGACGTTGATTGATCGCGCCGCAGATCGAGCCGACCTGAGTACGTCGCGCCTCGGCACAAGTGAATCGACACTCTTTAATGCCGACTACACGAGTGCGCATGCGCAGGTTCGGCGCTCGTCACATTTCGCGGCGTTGCAATCGCTCCTGACGGCGCAAACGGTTGACGACCATCCGCAGCTGACTGCTGCCGCTTGCAGCATGCCGACGCCAAGACTGCGTGTGGCCGACCAGATGAAAGAGTGATCCCGGCAGGCCTCGCGGTTACAATACGCGGCCTCATGAATGCCCTCAAAATCAAGAACCTCACGAAGACGTACGCAAACGGCAACCAGGCGCTGAAAGGCATCGACCTGACCGTCGAAGCGGGTGACTTCTACGCACTGCTTGGCCCGAATGGCGCCGGCAAAACCACGGCGATCGGCATCATTACGTCGCTTGTGAACAAGTCCGGTGGCACGGTCGAGGTGTTCGGTCACAGCATCGACAGCGAACTCGAGGCGGCCAAGTCCTGCATCGGGCTCGTGCCGCAGGAAATCAACATCAATCTCTGGGACACGGTGGGCAACATTGTCTCGAACCAGGCCGGCTACTACGGGTTGTCGGGCAAGGTCGCCAAACAACGCGTCGAGAAGTACCTGCGCGCGATGCGACTCTGGGATCGCCGCGATGACACATCGCGTAGTCTCTCGGGCGGCATGAAACGCCGCCTGATGATTGCACGCGCACTTGTGCATGAGCCCAAACTGCTGATCCTCGATGAACCGACGGCCGGCGTGGACATCGAAATTCGGCGATCCATGTGGGAGTTCCTGCAGGAGATCAACGCGGCCGGCACGACGATTATTTTGACGACGCATTATCTTGAAGAAGCCGAATCGCTTTGCCGCCATGTCGGCATCATCGATGACGGCCGCATTATCGAGAACACGCGAATGAGCGCAGTACTACGCAAGCTGCAGCGCGAGGTATTCGTCCTGAGTCTCGCGAAAGAGATTACCGCGGCGCCGCACCTCGAGGGTTTCGAAACGCGCCTCCGCGAAGACGGTGACCTCGAAGTTGAAAAAGGTCCCGACCACGATCTCAACGACCTGTTCAAGCGTCTTGATGAAAACGGCATTCACGTAGTGAGCCTGCGCAACAAGGCGAACCGGCTCGAGGAATTGTTCATGCGCCTCGTGGAAGGCAAGCAGGAGGCCGCTGCGTGAATATCGGCCTGAACCTGGTGGCTGTGAAGACCATTGTGCAGAAGGAAATGGTGCGCGTGCTGCGTATCTGGATCCAGACGATCGTGCCGCCTGCAATCACGATGACCCTGTACTTCATCATCTTCGGCAACCTGATCGGACGCCGGATCGGCACGATGGATGGTTTCGACTACATGTCGTATATCGCGCCCGGACTCATCATGATGTCGGTAATCACCAATTCCTACGGCAACGTCGTGTCCTCGTTTTTCGGCGCCAAATTTTCGCGCCACATCGAAGAGATGCTGGTGTCGCCCATGTCGAACGCGTCGATCATCATCGGGCACGTCGCAGGCGGCGTGCTGCGTGGACTGCTCGTTGGGCTGGTTGTAACCGTTATCGCGCTGTTCTTTACGGACCTGAGTGTTGCGAACCCGTTCGTCATGGTGTCGGTCGTATTGTTGTCGTCCATCGTGTTTTCGCTGGCGGGGTTCATCAATGCGATCTTCGCGAAAAAGTTCGACGACATATCCATCGTACCGACCTTTGTGCTGACGCCGCTGACCTACCTGGGTGGCGTCTTTTACTCCATCTCATTGCTGCCCGAATTCTGGCAAACGGTATCGAAGGCGAATCCGATCCTGTACATGGTCAACGCGTTTCGCTACGGCATCCTGGGTGTGTCCGACATCAGCATTGCGCACGCCTACGCGATCCTGCTCGTGTTTGTCGTTGGTCTGTTTTCAGCCTGCTTGTTGCTGATGAACAGAGGCGTCGGCATCCGGGAGTAGCGTATGTGCGGTCGATTTGCATTCTATTCACCGGCCGAGGCCACCGCCGCACTGTTTGGCGTTGATGGCGCGCTCGCGGTCGAGCCTCGCTACAACATTGCGCCGACGCAGTTTGTCGCCGCAGTGCGCGACGACGAGCAGGGTGATCGGGAGCTCGTCATGTTGCGCTGGGGCCTTATACCGTTCTGGGCAAAGGACCCGGCTATCGGTAATCGCATGATCAATGCGCGCGCCGAGACCGTTGCCGAAAAGCCGTCGTACCGAAACGCATTCAAGCGGCGGCGCTGCGTGGTCCTTGC
>JBCAZN010000182.1:0-5886 GCA_038533035.1 Pseudomonadota bacterium | reverse complement strand
CCGCGGCCCAACGCGATGCACTTGAAGTTCTCTCCCATTTCCCCGGGGAGGGTAAGGGTTTTGACCTGCCCCGACAATTGCAATTGTTGTTCGACGGGCAACTCCGTAAACGCCGCCATCTCTTCCTCAAGTCCGCCACCGAGCAGGAACGGCGCCTGCGCCGTGTAGCCGAGGATATCGAGACCGGCACGCTGGGCGGCCTCAGCGACCAGCGTGAAATCGACCCACGCGGTGATGTCTTGAATGCCGGGAAGAATGAGCGGATCGTTGTGGGCGTGATGTCGAAAATGGCAGCGCAGCCAGCCGTCGCTGCGTTCCGCGGCGTAATACTCGCGCCGGGAGACACCGTAGTCGAACAGCAGGATGACCCCTTCTTCGAGGGCTGTGCCCCTGTTGTGCACCCAATCATGCGCCAGGACGGACACTTCGGACCTATATCCGTCTGGAAACGACTTGCCGAGATTGCCTTCGATAAATCGCACTATACCCTCGAGCCAGTCGGGCGCCGGGCGCGTTGTCCAGGTGAAGTCATCGCCTTTTGCGGCAACACCCATTTGCATCACGGCGTCGCCGGCGATTGTGAATCGCTCGAACGGCATGGCATCGAGCACCTCGTTGCCGATCATCACGCCACGAAAATTGCGCGGCAGCGACGTTAGCCATTCGACGCGGTCAATGAGATCAGGAACGGCCTCGCGCAGTAGATTTTGCTGACGCTCCTCCAGGTCCGCGGATATTTCGAGTATCTGGTAGCGCACGGGCAACGCGTCTAGTTTTTGCAGGGCACGCAGGATGTCGACGGCCAGTTTACCGCTGCCCGCCCCGTACTCCACAATCGAGCCACCCTCAACTGACGCGAGTACTTCCGCGATTTGTCGGGCAACCACGTTGCCAAACAACGATGAGACTTCCGGCGACGTCACAAAGTCGCCAGCTGCGCCAAACTTCGTTGCGCCGGCTGCGTAGTAGCCCAGTCCCGGCATGTACAGCACTTGGTTGAGAAAGTCCGCGAAGGTGATGTCGCCGCCGCCCATGTATTCACGAAGGTGTGCAGCGACGCGTGCGCTGTGTTCGGCGCTCAACGTATCGGGTTCTGGCAACGACAACCTTGTCTCGTGTTGCATGAAGGGACCAAAGTCTTTAAGAATGAAGTCATGTCCAACATGACGCTCGACAACAAGACCATTCTCGTCACCGGTGCGGCCCGTCGGATAGGCGCCGCTATTGTGACACGCCTGCACGCCGAGGGCGCACGCGTTGCGATCCACTACCGCGGCTCCGCGGCCGAAGCAGAGGCACTTGCCGATTCGCTGAATGCCGAAAGATCCGAATCGGCGATGACGGTGCAATGTGACCTGCTGGAGATCGACGCACTACCGTCGCTGGTGCAAGCCGTCGTCGATTGGGGTGGCGGGCTCGACGGGCTCGTTAACAACGCCTCCTCGTTCTACCCGACGCCGATCGGCACGATTAGCGAAGACAACTGGAACGATCTCGTCGGCAGCAATCTCAAGGCGCCGTTGTTCCTGTCGCAGGCCGCTACGCCGCACCTGAAGGCGTCGCGGGGCGTGATCGTCAATATCGTCGACATACACGCCGATCGTCCGCTACGCGACCACCTGGTATACGGACCTGCCAAAGCCGGGCTCGCCATGCTCACGCGCTCGCTGGCGAAAGACCTCGCGCCCGAAGTCCGAGTTAACGGTGTGGCACCGGGTGCCATCCTGTGGCCCGAAGATGGCATGACCGAGAAAGTACAGTCTTCAATACTGGAGCAGGTGCCGCTTGGGCGTGCCGGCGACCCCGCCGACATTGCGGGCGCGGTGTTGTACCTGATGCGCGATGCGCGCTACGTGACCGGCCAGATCATTGCCGTCGATGGCGGCCGCTCGATCGGCTGGTAGCGCGCGTCTAGTAAGCGTCCAGAATCTCGCGGTGCGGCGGACCACGCCGGTCCGGTCGCTCCGGCTCGACATTCAAGCTCGCTTTTTCCTGGCTGCCCGGCACTGACGATACCGGACAGGCGCCGGTGTCCAGGTAGCCGAGTGCTTTGACGATATTCGGATCATTGTCGTCGCCGACGGGCAGACTCAGGTCGTCTGCGGCAGAGCAACCCGCGCCAAGCGGAAGCCCATCGAAATAATCACCGTCGCCGTCTGCATTGACCGTTTTGAATGCTGTTGGTCGCAGAATCTTCTCGCAGAATTCCAGCCCGATCTGGCCGACCGGCTTGCCGAACGTGCGGTCGCCGACGATCTGTACATTGGCGAACGGAATCATACTGTTGGTGACCAGCTCACTGGCCGACGCCGTACTGCGCGACGCAATAACCACCAGGCTCGACAGGTTCACTGACTGGGTCTGCCGCTCGAAGAATTCTTCGCTGTTGTTCTGCCCTGCCCGATCGGCGTTAAACTCGGTGCGCGAGAAGGTCAGGTTCTCGGCGATGAAACCGCCCAGGTAGTCACCCAGCAGCTCGGCCGTGCTGACCAGGCCGCCACCGTTGTAGCGAAGATCGATGATGACATCGGACACATTGGCGGCCTGAAAGTCCGCAAATACAGTCGCAAACACCGGGTCTGCGGTGCTGATAAATGTCGCGAGCTCGACGTAGCCGACCATGCGGCCGCCGCCGGCATCGATGACACGCCATTGGGGAAGAGGATTGATCGTTACGATGTCGCGAGTAATTCTGGACGTGAACTCTGTGCCGTCGAGGCGGCGCATTTCAAAGTCGACCGTGTCGGTATTGTCAAAGAACGCATCAATACCTTCATTCGCTTCGAGATCGGCGATCGTTCGGCCGTTCAGCGACAGGATACGCTGACCACGCCCGAGACCGCCGGCGCCTGCGGGGCTATCGACAAAGACACGCACCAGGCGCACGTCATCCGTTGCAACCTCGCGCCGACTGAAGCCGAAGCCTTCGTAACGCCCTTCGCCGAAAAACTGCTGGTCTGCCTGTGCCGAGTTGATGAAACTGAAACGGTCCAGCGGATCGCCATTGGCATCCACCGGACCAAAGTCTGCAGTGACCCGTGCGACGAGATCTTCGGGCGTTGTGTAGTCGGCGACGTTGATGTTGCCCGGCAGCAAGTCATTCCAGAGGTACCAGTCGTAAAGTGCCTGCAGAACAAAGTCCTTCTGTCCTGTATTGCTACACTCGTCGGTTGTTGAAATCGCAGCCGGACCCCCGCTGCCACCGCCGCAGGCGGCAACCAATCCAGCTACTAACGTCATCAAAACAATCTTGCGCATTCAGATCCCTTTATAACCTAACGTCGACCCGCTCCATCGGATGACTTGCGGCATCGAATTCTTTCCAGTGCTCGAGCATCGAACGCCCTGTCACCGGGTGCTTCAAGTCCGGCGCAATTTCGGCCAGCGGCCGCAGCACGAAGCTGTACTCAAGCACGTCGCTGCGCGGCACACGTACCGGCGGTTCATCGATTATCTGGTCATTGTACAGCAGCAAATCAATGTCGAGCGGGCGTGCTTCCCACTTATTGCTACTCCGTTGGCGACCTGCGAGATTATGTATAAGTTCGATCGATTCGCAGACGCACAGCGCACTGCAATTTGACTGCATGGAGACGACGAGGTTCAGAAAGTCGTCACCGTCAAAGCCCATCGCGGCACTGCGATAAACGCTTGAAACCGTCAGGTCGCCGAAGCGCCGCTGCAGCTCGCGAATAGCGAGTCGCAGGTTAGCTTCCGGGTCGACGTTGCTGCCCAGACCCAGAAATATTGTTGCACGCTCGTTCATCGCCTGGTTACGCGCGGGGCTCACCGCGTTCGATTTCGACGCCAACGTTGCGAGAACCGCGGATAGCGCCGGGCTTGCTGACGCGCACGCGCACCCAGGCAACATCGAACTCGTCGCGAATGATGCCGGCGATGCGTTCTGCCAGTGTTTCCACGAGTTGAAACTCGGATTCGGAGACGAACGACTGGATGCGTTTCGCCACGGACTTGTAGTTCAGCGTATCTTCCACTTCGTCGGTCGCCGCCGCGCGCGCGATATCGGCACTCATCGTCAGATCAATGATGACCGTCTGGCGGATTTTCCGCTCCCAGTCCCAGATGCCAATTATTGTGTCGACCTTGAGTTCTTCGAGATAAATCTTGTCCATGCTGTAATCCGTTACGCCGCTGCCGGCCTCCTCAATGAATCAAGCGCCCAACGCGCCTGTGCCCGAATGTTGTCTGCCGCACCGGCTTCTGCCAGCCGCAGTGCACCGGCAATTGCGATCATCGCACCGTTGTCCGTGCAGAATTCGAGTCTTGGGTAGAACACATCGCCATCGAAACGTTCAGCCATTTCGCTGCGCAGCAGGCGATTCGCACCGACACCGCCGGCGATAGTAATGCGCGTCAGCTTGCGGGCGCGGGCCGCCTTGATTGATTTACCGATCAGCGTATCTACGGCGGCGCGCTGGAACGATGCCGCGATGTCCGCCTTGTCGGCGTCCAGTGTGCCGGCTTTTTCGGCGGCACGGACCTCAAGCATGACTGCGGTTTTGAGGCCGCTAAAGCTGAAATCGAAGTTGGGTTTGTTGAGCATGGGTCGCGGAAACGCGTAGCGATCGTCGCGCCCGTTCTCGGCGAGCTTTGCCAGCGCCGGCCCGCCCGGGTAGCCGAGACCGAGCAATTTCGCGGTTTTGTCAAAGGCCTCGCCGGCAGCGTCATCGAGCGTCGTGCCCAGCAGCTCATACTCACCAAGACCCTGAACATTGATCAACATCGAGTGGCCGCCCGACACCAAGAGCGCCAAATGCGGAAATTCCGGAGCCTCGTCCTCGAGCATCGGGGCCACCAGGTGGCCTTCCATGTGGTGCACCGGCACCACCGGACAGTCCCAGGCAAGACCCAGCCCGTTCGCCATGCCGCCGCCAACCATGAGGGCTCCAACGAGTCCGGGGCCGGCGGTGTAGGCGATCGCATCCGGTTTCTCAATGCCAGCCTCGTCCATAACTTGTTGAATTAACGGCAAAAGCATCCGAATATGGTCGCGCGAGGCGATCTCGGGGACGACGCCGCCATAGACAGCATGCGCGTCGACCTGGCTATGCAGGGCGTGCGCGAGCAGCCCGTTTTGCGTCGAATACAGGGCGACGCCGGTCTCATCACAGCTGGTTTCAATGCCGAGGACGTTCATATGGCGCGAATGATGCCTGAACCCTTTGCAAACCGCCAAACAGGGCGTTAAAATGCGCGGCTCAGTCCCGGCCATGTGCCGGGTTTATTTATGTCTGCATGGAACACTTAGAACATGCCAAGCGTTCGAGTAAAAGAGAACGAGTATTTTGACGCAGCCCTGCGTCGCTTCAAGCGTGCCTGTGAAAAGGCCGGAATCCTGACCGAGCTGCGTCGTCGTGAGTACTACGAGAAGCCGACCCAGGAAAGGAAGCGCAAGAAAGCAGCAGCCGTCAAGCGCCACCTGAAGCGCATATCTCGCGAAGAAGCCAAGCGTAAACGCCTTTACTAGATCGAGTTTCCTCCGCGGAGAGGCTTGAGCATCTCCAGGAGACGTCGCGATGTCCCTCAAAGGCCAGATTACCAACGACATGAAGACCGCTTTGAAGGCCGGTGATAAAGACCGGCTGAAAGTGGTGCGTCTGGCTATGGCTGCGATCAAGCAGATCGAGGTCGATACCCGCGAGGAACTTGATGATGCAGCGACGCTCGCCGTCATCACCAAAATGGTGAAACAGCGTCGCGACTCCATTGAGCAGTATGAAAATGGCGGCCGCGAGGACCTTGCCGCTATTGAGCGCGACGAGATTGTAGTCCTCGAATCCTACCTGCCCGAACAGCTGTCTGCGGATGAGCTGACGGCGATGGTCGACGAGGTTATCGCCGCAACCGGCGCGGCAAGCATCAAAG
>JBCAZN010000181.1:0-5892 GCA_038533035.1 Pseudomonadota bacterium | reverse complement strand
TTCTGCGGCGACCCACGAAACCCGCGCGCAGACCGCTGTCGCCCGATACAGACAAACCCGAATAAAAACAGGTATTTTCATTGCAGGACCGGACGGATTGGGAAATAATGCCGGTGCTGTTTTATCCAACTATTCAAGGGACCAATCAAAATGAAGAAGACCGCACTCCGGGCAGGCACACTTGCCCTCGTTGTTGCTTTGGCCGCTGGCTGCACATCTCAGTCAATGATGGACGATATCAAGGCAACGGCTGACCGTGCTGCCGCTGACGCTGCTGCTGCTGCTTCGGCTGCAGAAGCTGCTCGTGCTTCCGCTGATCGCGCTTCCCAGACTGCTGCTGCTGCACAGAGCACGGCTGACCAGGCGCTGTCCGCTGCGACAGAATCTCAGTCTTGCTGCGAAGCAAACCGCGAAAGCATGGAACGTATGTTCCAGAAGTCGATGTCCAAGTAAGAATCTTACTTACAAACATCTGGAAAACGCCGCGCTTGTCGCGGCGTTTTTTATGGGAGATTCGTCGCGACGTTCTCGATCTCGAGTAGCGGTTCGACCTTCGGCTCGATGGCGGCGCCAACCGACTCGGGGATGCCATCGGAACGATCAACCAGTGTCTCAACGAGATCCCAGTCAAGAATGCCGGCGCGCGACTCGGTCGCACTGACGAACTGCTCAGTCACATGCGTCAGAAGATCCTTCTCAACGGAGTCGACCTCGGGCATTTCAATATCGGCGTCCAGCGCTTCGAGTTGCTCAACGGTTTCCTCGGGCAGGCGCTGCGCCACCTCGAGCAACGGGTGCACTTCAATGACGAGCTCGTCGCCCTGCCAGCCCATTTTCACGGGCACATCGACGATTCGCACCGGCGTATTGACGCGCACGTGATCGAACAAAAACTCCACGTCCTCAGGGAACATGCGAATACAACCGTGCGACACCCGCATGCCCAGTCCGGCCGGCCGGTTGGTGCCGTGAATCAGGTAGCCCGGAATGCCGAGGCGTATCGCGCGCGTGCCGAGCGGGTTCTCGGGACCCGGCGGTACGATACGCGGCAGCGGATCACCCTCGGCCGCATGCTCATCGCGAACTGACTGCGGCGGATACCAGGTCGGGTCTTTCGCCATCGCAACGATCCTGGTTTTTCCCAACGGCGTTGCCCAGTCCATGCGACCGATGCTGATCGGGTAAGTATGCACCTTAGCGGTTTCATCCTGCTTCGGCGTCGGGAAGTAGTACATGCGGTACTCGGCGAGATTCAGTACCAGGCCTTCGCGCGGCCCCGGCGGCAATACGAAGCGACCCGGCAGGACAATTTCCGTGCCCTCGCCCGGCACCCAGACATTAACGTCCGGGTTCGCGCGCACCATGTCCTGGTAACCGAGTCCGTGACGGCGCGCAATATCGACCAGCGTATCTTCGTAGTTCGCAACAATCGTCGACACCGAACCGATGACGTCGTTGCCTTCCGGCGGCAGGTCATAGACAGCCGCCCGTGCCGGCAATGCCAGCAGGCAAATCAGAATGACGCCAATCCGATTCACTGTCCTTTTTCTCCCTGCTCGATAACTTCA
The DNA here is from genome assembly GCA_038533035.1 of Pseudomonadota bacterium. Lineage (GTDB taxonomy): Bacteria > Pseudomonadota > Gammaproteobacteria > Steroidobacterales > Woeseiaceae > UBA1847. The sequence goes on along the minus strand of JBCAZN010000181.1, from coordinate 4,324 downwards.
ATTTCCGACTCGGCGGCGGCCAGCCATTCCTGCATGGCATCGCTTTCGAGTAACCGCTGCGGATAATAACCGGCCGACTCGGGCAGATTAATACCGTAGGTACGAAAACGCATAACGACCGGCGCAAACATCGCGTCGGCGATCGAGAAATCGCCAAACAACCAGCCCCCTCGATCACCGTAGCGACGATGGCAATCCGACCAGATGGCGATCACACGATCGATGTCATCGCCGAGCGCATCGGGAATGGGTACCTTGCGCCCCATGGCGCGGCAGTTCATCGGCATGCAATCGCGCAATGTCTCGAATCCGGAATGCATTTCCGCCGAAATGGCACGAGCATGTGCACGCTCGGCCGCGTTGCCGGGCCACAGGTTTTTCTCGGGCCAGCGCTCGGCGATCGTTTCGGCAATAGCGAGAGAATCCCAGATCACTTCGTCGTCGAGTAACAGGATCGGCACGCGGCACGCATCCGAAAAACGGGCGATCTCGCGCTTGGTATCCGGCAGGTCCAGTGGAATACGGTGTTCCTCGAATTCGATCCCGGCCTCGCGCAGCAATAGCCACGGGCGCAGCGACCACGACGAGTAATTCTTGTTTCCGATAACGAGCCTGGTTTTCATTGGGAACGGACCTCTGGCAGAACGCCTATGGTAAACCATTGTTGCTGGGCGGAACATTGACCGCTACAGGGAGTTCCCGGTAGCCTGCGCGCATGAGCATGCGTATCTCATTTGAACTCACCGATCGCGATCTCGGATTCTTCCGCAAGGCACTGCAACAATCGCGGCGGGCGGTGAAAGACGCCGAAGAAGCGGAAATCATCGATGCAATTGGTGATGTGCTTGACGAGATTCGACAAAACGAACCATTACCGGATTTCGTGGGCAAACGCATTCCGGAGCTCGAGTCACTGATCGCGATGCTGACTGACGATGACTGGCAGCTGCCAGCAACCGATCGTGAACGCCTGCTCGCGACCTTTGTGTACTTCGCCGATCCGGAAGATATTCTGCCCGACGACATCCCGGTGATCGGTTACCTCGACGACGTCATCATAATTGAGCTTGTGGCACGCGAGATGCTGCACGTTCGCGAAGCGTACGACGACTTTTGCGAGTTTCGCGGTAACTTCGACAAGAAAAACAAGACGGCCGATGCGGTCATTCGCCGCGACCGGCTCGACCGACGTCGCCAGCAGCTGCACCAACGCATGCGCCGCCGCTCAGCGCGCCGCAACAAAACCGGTCTCTGGAAATAAAAACCCGGTGAAAACCCGGTGTCAGTGACCTGGTTTTTTGAAAAAAACCAGGTCACTGACACCGGGTTTTTAGAGGCGCATTAGGACCGAACCCCAGGTGAAGCCGCCGCCGAAGGCTTCCATCAGTACGAGGTCGCCCTTTTTGACGCGGCCATCACGAATGCCGACATCGAGTGCCATCGGCACGGATGCCGCGGACGTGTTGCCGTGGTCCTGCACCGTCAGGATGACTTTTTCCATCGGCATGTTGAGGCGCTTGGCCATCGCCTGAATGATTCGAATGTTGGCCTGGTGCGGCACCAGCCAGTCGAGCTCTTCCTTCGTCACACCGGCCTTGTCGAGCGCTTCCTGCGCAATCGCTCCGAGCGTTTTAACCGCAACCTTGAATACCTCGTTGCCGGTCATCATTATTTTGGCGGCGTCGGTGCCGGCCGCGGCAAGATTTTTGGACACGCCGACCGGGTAATACAAAAGATCCTTGTACTGGCCGTCGGCGCCCAGCGCCGTCGAAATAATGCCAGGCTCATCCGACGCTTTTACAATCGCCGCACCGGCGCCGTCACCAAACAATACGCAGGTATTACGATCGGACCAGTCAAGCAGGCGCGTAATGCATTCCGCACCCATGACGAGCGCACACGACGCCTCGCCCGCCTTAATGAACTTGTCGGCAACGGTCAGTGCATAAATGAATCCCGTGCACGCGGCCTCCAGACTGAACGCCGTTGTCGCGGGAATACCAAGCTGGTGCTGGATCAATGTCGATATATTCGGGAACACAAGATCCGGTGTCGTCGTTCCGGTAATCACGAGATCGATGTCTTCGGGACCGACGCCGGCGTCGGCCATTGCAATCTTTGCGGCCTCGATGCACATCGTCGACGTCGTTTCGTCGTCACCGACAATATGACGTCGCTCTACCCCCGTCCGCGTCCGGATCCATTCGTCGGACGTCTCGACCATGGTTTCAAGTTCTGCATTGGTCAGGATGCGTTCGGGAAGAAAGCGCCCGGTACCGACGATTCGCGAGTAAGTCATGCAGCTTCCTCTCGGAGCAGGCTGCCGATCTGCTCCGGCAGCTGATTTCTTGTTTCCACGATCGCCGTGTCAATTGCGTGCTGGAACGCCAATGCGTCGGCGCCGCCGTGGCTTTTTATTACGATACCATTTAGGCCAACCAGAGTCGCACCGTTGTAGTGGCGCGGATCAACCTCCAGTGCGAGTTTGCGCAACACCGAGCCAGCCAGAAACGCCTGCAGCCGGGCCAGCCAGCTACTCGTAAATGCGCGCTTCAGGTGATGCACTGTCAGCCCGACGGCACCTTCGATCGTCTTGAGCGCGACATTGCCCGTAAAGCCGTCGGTCACGACGACGTCTGCCTTGCCGGAGAACAAGTGGTTACCCTCGATGAAACCAACGTAATTGAGTGTACTTTTGCTCAATACTTCGGCAGCCTCTTTGACGGTGTCGCTGCCCTTGATGTCTTCTGCACCGATATTCAGCAGTGCCACCCGCGGGCGTTCCAGCTGTGCAATATCGGCGGCAACAATCGAGCCCATCACCGCGTACTGAAACAGCTGATCTGCCGTCGCCTGGGTGTTCGCGCCAAGATCCAGCATGTGCACGCTACCGCCCTTCGCCGGCAGTTCGGCGATAATCGCCGGCCGGTCGATTCCCGGCAGCATTTTCAGCACAAACTTTGCCGTTGCCATCAATGCGCCGGTGTTGCCCGCGCTGACGCAGGCGTCGGCTTCTCCATTCTTGACGAGGTTGATCGCGACGCGCATCGAAGAATCTTTTTTCTTGCGTAACGCATCAACCGGCGGTTCCGACATTTCGACCACCTCTGATGCATGCACAACACGCAGGCGATCGTTGTCACCGTCAGTATCGCCGATAATCTGCGCTACGAGCTTGTTCAGTATTGTTTCGTCGCCGACCAGGGCGAGTTTGATATGAACGTACTTGGCAAGCGTCGCGGCAGCCGCGCGCACGACAACCTCAGGACCGAGGTCGCCGCTCATTGCATCAAGGGATATGGTTTTTTGGGATCCCACAGGAAGGGAGGCCGGCTACCCTCACCGACCGCATCCGGGATGCCTACTCTTCGTCGTCGATCTCAGGCTGCTGTACAACCTGATTGCCGCGATAGAAACCATCGGGCGTCACACGATGACGCAGATGCGTTTCACCCGAGGTCGGGTCAACCGACAGCGCCTGCTTCTGCAGCTTGTCATGTGCACGACGCGCGCCGCGCGTCGACGGTGTTCTCTTGCTCTTTTGAACGGCCATTACATTCTCCATTCAGCCCATCAGTTATCAGGGCCATCAGTATCCTTTGCCATTTGCTGGCGCAGTGCCGCAAACGGTCGTGTAGTTTTCTCAGGCGTCGTTTCCCCGTCGGAACCAAACGCCCTGCATTCCGCCATGTTGTCATGCACTGCCGAAAACGGCAGTGCCATTACCAGCAGCTCTTCGACGATGTCCTGCGGTTTCAGCAGGCGCTCGTCAAGCTCCCAGACCTCGTACTCATCGTAACCGGCATCGCTCTCGTCGTTGCCGAGTAACAGCAATTTCGGTTCAGCGGCAAGCCGCAGCCGAAACGGTTCCAGGCAACGCTGGCAAACCGCGTCCACCTCGGCTTCAACCTGGCCTGTAACGGCCGGAACCCGATTATCGGTGTCGAGATAGCCAAACAGCAATGCCCCGGTTACCCGCGATTCGCGCCAGTTCTCCGGAATCTTGCCCGGCTCCAGCGCCGCGAGGTCCGCTTCGAGAATTGCAGCAAGCCCATCGAATGCACCAATTTTTTCAGTGATTTCAATAGCTTGCCCTGCCGACGCCCATTCAGCGACAGTACGGCGGTCTCGCAGCGGATTGCCCATGGCGCGCGCATGATAAGGACCTCTGAGGGCAGTGTCAAAGGCTTCCTACGGCGCGCAACCCGGAAACGTGGCGATTCCGCCGGTAAACCCGGTACACTGCTCGCAAACAGCAACAACAGCCTGATTTACTTATGCAAAACCCCTCCGCTCCCGCCATCTTCCTGGCCTCGTCCTCGCC
>JBCAZN010000180.1:0-5892 GCA_038533035.1 Pseudomonadota bacterium | reverse complement strand
GAAGAACATCGTTCAAAACCACACCGTGGCGTATGTTCTGGAACGTACGCCACGGTGTGGTTTTGAACGATGTTCTTCCTTGATACGACGGCGTCATGCTTGCGACTTCCGTTGCCTGCGCCGTTACTCGACGGTGACGGACTTCGCTAGGTTTCTGGGCTGGTCAACATCGGTGCCCCTCAGAACGGCCACGTGATACGACAATAGCTGAAGCGGAACCGTATAGACGATCGGTGCAATGAGCCTGTCCGCGTGCGGCATCGGGATGACTTTCATGCCTTCTTCGCTTTCGATGCCGGTTTCGGCATCCGCGAACACGTACAGTTGACCACCCCTTGCACGTACGACCTGCATGTTTGATTTCAGCTTGTCGAGCAGTTCGTTGTTGGGTGCAACAACGATGACCGGCATTTCGTCATCGATCAACGCCAGCGGTCCGTGTTTGAGCTCGCCCGCTGCGTATGCCTCGGCGTGTATGTAGGAAATTTCCTTGAGCTTGAGCGCGCCTTCCATCGCGATCGGCCACATGGGTCCTCGACCGAGGAACAGCGTGTGCTGTTTCTCGGCGAAATCTTTCGCGAGTTCTTTCAGCTGATCACTCATTTTAAGCGCGAGGTCTGATGCCGCCGCTGCGTGAGTCAGGTTCGCGACGAACTCGCGTTCTCTTTCTTCCGACAGTCCGCGATGCTTCGCGAGCATCAACGTCACGAGCAGCATTGATAATAGCTGCGTTGTAAACGCCTTGGTGCTGGCGACGCCAATCTCCGGACCTGCCTGGGTCATCATCACGAGATCTGATTCACGCACCATTGAACTGTGCGCGCTGTTGCAGACCGTCAACGTGCCGAGGTATCCGAGCTCACCGGCCATGCGGAGTGCTTCGAGTGTGTCGGCCGTTTCACCGGACTGCGACAACGTGACGAACAACGTCTTGGGCGGCACAACGATGTGTCGATAGCGATACTCGCTGGCGATCTCCACCTGTGTCGGCACGCCCGCGATGGCTTCGAGCCAGTATTTGCCCACACAGCCAGCATGGTAGCTGGTGCCGCACGCGACGATGTGAATGTTCTCGACCTGCTTTAAGAGCTCCGCGGCTTTTTCGCCCAGCGACTCAGGCAGTACGCGCTGGTTCGAGACACGTCCGTACAGGGTGTCCGCCAATGCGCTCGGCTGGTCGAAGATCTCCTTGAGCATGAAGTGGTCGTACGGTGCTTTCTCGGCGGATGCGCTGTCCCACTCAGTTTGATGCACCTCACGATCAGCATCGTTGCCGTCGGCATCGACGATACGCACACCATCACGACGAATCTCGGCCAGGTCGCCCTGCTCGAGATAGATGAACTTGTCAGTGACCGGCAGCAATGCCGGTACGCCACTGGCGACGAAGTTCTCGCCTTCGCCAATGCCGATGACGAGCGGACTCGCAACGCGGCTGACGACGATGCGATTCGGGTCTTCGGCATCAATTACGAGCAATGCGAATGCGCCTTCAAAACGCTTCACAGCCTTGCCGACTGCCTCAACAAGATCGAGACCTTCACTCAGGTAATGGTGCACAAGGTGAGCCGCAACCTCTGTATCCGTCTCGGATTCAAATTTGTAGCCCTTCGCCAGCATTTCATCCTTGATGGGCTGGAAGTTTTCGATAATGCCGTTGTGAATCACGGCAACGCGTCCGCCTGACACGTGCGGGTGCGCGTTCGCCTCGGTAACACCGCCATGCGTTGCCCAGCGCGTGTGTGCGACGCCGATCTGCCCGGTCAGCGGGTTCTTTTCCAGCTTGGCGTCGAGCTCGGCAACCTTGCCCACAGTACGGCTTAGACCGATCGCACCGTTTGCGTCGATGACGGCCACACCCGCCGAGTCATAGCCCCGATACTCAAGTCGCCGGAGTCCCTCGACCAGTACGGGCACTACGTCTCGGTCAGCGACCGCGCCTACAATTCCGCACATCTATTTCTTTTCCTTTTTCACGGGTCGCTTCCATCCATTGATGCTCATTTGCTTCGAGCGCGCTAGTGTCAATTGATCATCCGGTGCGGCTTTGGTAATGGTCGAACCGGCACCGATAGTCGCATTGGTGCCGACTTCGACTGGCGCGACAAAGTACACGCCCGAGCCGATGAATGCGCCGTCACCGATCTTTGTTTTGTGCTTGTTGGCGCCGTCATAGTTACAGGTGATCGTGCCGGCGCCCACGTTTACCATTGTGCCGATTTCTGCATCGCCAATGTACGTCAGGTGATTCACCTTGCTGCCATCGGCAATCGTGCTTTTCTTCACTTCGACGAAGTTGCCGATCTTGACGTTGTTCGCGAATTCTGCGCCCGGGCGCAAGCGAGCGAACGGACCGATCTCGCAGTTGTTACCCATCGTCGCACCTTCGATGTGACAGTTGGAATGTACAACCGTGCCAGCACCAAGTTTGCTGTCGCGAATAAGGTTGTTGGATTCAATCTTTGCTCCATCGCCAAGGTGGACATCACCTTCGAACACCGCATTGATGTCGATGTACACATCTTTGCCGCAGGTCAGTTTGCCGCGAATATCAACACGCGCCGGATCGGCAAAGCCAACACCAGCGGCCATGAGCTCGTCGACGAGTCGTGCCTGCATTGCACGCTCGGCTTCGGCCAGTTGCTTCTTGTCATTAATACCCATGACTTCCACCTGTGTGTCTGCCTTGATGCCATGCACTTCGACGCCGTCGGCGACGGCCATGCCAATGACGTCAGTCAGATAATACTCGCCTTGCGCGTTGTCGTTGCCGAGTTTATCAAGCCAGTATTTCAACTTGTCACCCGGGCACAGGATTACGCCAGTATTGATCTCGCGAATCGCATCCTCTTTAGCGCTCGCGTCCTTTTGTTCGACGATGCGCTGCACGCTGCCGTTCTCGCGAACGATTCGGCCGTAGCCGGCCGGGTCGTCCATATCGACAGTCAGGACCGCCATCGCATCCTCGGGCGTCTCTGCCAGGAGCCGATCGAGTGTGTTTTTCGTGAGCAGCGGCACATCGCCTGCCAGGATCAAAACGCGATTTTCATCCGGCGTATCGGGCGCCGCCTGCTGCACAGCGTGGCCCGTGCCGAGCTGCTCCGCCTGCAGCGCCCAGCGGACGGATGGCTCCGGAAATGCCATTTTTACGGCATCCCCACCATAGCCATACACGACGCAGACATCGTCTGCCCCGGCCTCGGCCGAAACCGCCAGAACGTGCGCCAGCATTGGCTTTCCGGCCAGCGGCTGCAGTACTTTCGGCAGGTCAGAGCGCATGCGCGTACCCTGTCCAGCCGCCAGAATGATGATGCTCAGGCCCAAGCTATCGGCTCCCTTTTAGTCAGCGTGCGAATGATACATGAACGGCCGGACTGAGAACTTGCTTCAGGTCTCGTTAATCCTCGTGAAGTAAGCTTGGGGCATGCGAATACTGCTTCTAATGGCCCTGCTACCGCTAGGCGTTTCAGCGGGTGAAATTTTCACCCGCGACGGCGTGACGGATGGCGATACTTTTTTCCTGGCCCCACACGCCATGCTCGACAGCGATCCGGCGTTGCAGTCCTGGGTGACCTACAGCCTGATGCGCAGCACCTGCAAGCTGGAAATGGGTGGTGACAATCCGGCACGCAATTCAAGCTTCGACTGCGAGTTCAAGGCACGTCGGCACCTGGTATCGAGCTGGGAGGAAAAACGCGGCAGTGAGTTTACCGACGCGTACCTCGACGCATTGAGTGATGTTGAGTACGCCGGCTTCCTTGCCGAGTACACCGTGTTCTTTCATGGCAAAAAGCACTGGGTTGTTCCTGAAGGGCTCCGACTCGACGAGTTTCGGGAGTGGCGCCGCGACAACCTGCGCGGTCACAAACCACGAACGCGGTTAGTTGGTTCGTGGAACTACGCGCACAACCGGTAACCCCCACACAATTCGACGTGCGGCGCTGTACACTGCGTCTTTTCCGCAAGCCGGAATGACGTGTCGACCGAGACAATTATCTTTATCGGCGTCGGCGTCTATATGGCGCTAATGCTCGGCGTTGGCGTTTACGCCTCGCGCCGCAACAAGTCGACCACAGACTTTATCGTGGCCGGCCGGCGCATGCCGTTCTTCCTGCTGTCCGCAACAATCATCGCGACATGGTTCGGTGGCGGAACCATGATGGGGGCTTCGGGCGCCGCTTACGACGATGGCCTGCTCGGCGTAATCGTCGACCCGTTCGGATCCACGCTGACGTTCTTCCTGATCGGCTTGTTCTTCGCAAGGTTCTATCGTCGTCTAAAATTGCTGACGTTTATCGAGCTCGTTGAGCAACGCTTCGGAAAAATCACGGGCTCAATCGCCACACTGACGCACCTGGTTGCGAGTATTGGCTGGGTCGGCGGCATGCTGGTTGCGTTCGGCCTGCTGTTCGAGACCTTGACGGGGACGCCCATGGTGATCGGCATTGTCGGTGGCGCGTTCGTCGTTGTTATCTACACCATGCTGGGCGGCCTGTGGGCCGTTGCGATGACGGACTCGATCCAGATCGTCATCATTCTGGTTGGCCTCGTGATCCTGTTGGTCGTCGTGCTTGTCGACGTCGGCGGCTGGAGCACGATACGACCGCAATTCCCCGAGAATGCGCTGCGTATGTTGCCGCTCGAGAATACCGGCGAGCTGTGGCTCAACTACATTCGCATGTGGCTGATCTTCGGGCTCGCTGATATTGGTAGCCAAAGTCTGCTCGGCCGCGCCATGGCGGCAAAGTCCGAGCGCGCCGCGCAGAACTCGTTTTACACGGCCGCGTTCGGTTATCTCGCGTTTGGCCTGATTCCGGTCACGCTCGGCATCATCGCGAGCGTCACGATGCCGAACCTGGCGTCGTCAGAAGCCGTAATTCCGACACTCGCTGTCGAGCATTTGCACCCGGTTGCTGTTGCGGTATTTGTTGGCGCAATTCTCGCTGCTGTGATGAGTACGTGTGATAGCGCATTGCATGGTGCGGCGAGTTTGATCAGTCGCAATGTGCTGCCGTGGGTGTACAAGAACCCGTCCGATCATCTGACGTTCAACGTTGCCAGGTTCGCAATACCGGTCATCGCCTTCCTCGCAATTTTCATCGCTGTGAAAGCGCAGGACATCTACGACTTGCTGATTGCCGGCAATGCGCCCGCACTGGCCGTCACGACGATTCCCGTTTTGCTGTCCGTCTGGTGGGGCGGCGCAAATCGTTACGGCGCCTGGGCCGCGATGGCCGCGGGCTTTATCACATGGGTCGCCTTCTTCTTCATATCGCCGGAGCTGCCGAACGACTTGCTGGGCCTGTTCGCAAGCCTCATCGTGATCGTGATTGTATCACTCGCGACACGGAAGATTGATCCGCCACGTCCGGCGCGCGATATCGACGGCAACGTCGTGGCATTCAAGGACCGCCTCGGCATCCTCCGATAGCCCGACAAAGCCGGGTGAAAACTAGGTCACTGACACCAGGTTTAAAACCTGGTGTCAGTGACCTAGTTTTGCGTGAGAATCGCTAGAAAACTCTGCAGGTCCGGATCGTCGGGGTTGTAGCCAAGGCCTGCCCGCAGCACTTCCTCGGCCTCTTCGCGGTAGCCCGCGCTGTTCAGTGACACGGCGTACACGTACGCGAACCGCGCGTTGTCGGGCTGCAGATTGAACGCAATCCTGAGTTGGTTCTGTGCACCTTCGTAGTCCTGTGCGCGGACCAGCGCGAGGCCGTACGAGTGGCGCGCCAGTGCGAAGCGAGGATCAAGCTCGATTGCTTTTTGTAGGTAATGGTTGGACAGGTTGGCATTCCCCGCGCGGTATTCGAACTCGGCCAGCACTGCCAAGGATTTTCGTGAGTCGCAATTGGCGTCTGCGCCAATGCCGGAATCCCTGGCAGTGCTGGC
>JBCAZN010000179.1:0-5975 GCA_038533035.1 Pseudomonadota bacterium | reverse complement strand
GTAGACGCGGCTGTAGTACGGATGCGATGTCATCTCGCTGTACACAATGCCCGTGGGCGTCTCATTGACGATCCAGAGAATGTTGTGCATTGAATTCGTGAGTGCGATACCCATCGACAACATCGGTATGACGGCGAGGATCACCACGTACAAGACGCGTGGCGGGCCCACCGTGTATTCGCGATAGATTGTGTAGAAAACGAGCGGCAGGAAACCCGCTGCCGAGTAACTCAAGGTTCGGCCGATGCTGTACAGACCGGCTGAATCCGCGTTGTAGGAAAATGCCGAGCCGGCGAGCATGCCAGCGATCAGCGCCAGGAAGAAACTGACGGAGCTGGTTGCATATTGCGGACTCGTTCGCGCGACACGCACGGCCAGCGCGGCATACGCCACGGCCATAATCCCGAGAAACGGGTTCAAGACGAGATCCACGAACTGCATGTACGTATGCTATCGGGGACCGGCGCGACATAATGCGACCTGTTTCCGATTCAGATTTTGCGAGCGTGAACAAAGTCACACTTTGGCGCGAAACAGGCTGTCCGCAGGGCTCCTGGCCCGCGCCGTCACAGGCCTTCGGCAGTATCCGCGATAAGCATATCGACGACGGAACGCAGACTGTCTTCGGGCGAAGCGCCGTTCGAGCGCTCGAGTTCGAAAGTCTTCAGCTGTCGATGTGCGCTGGTTCCCCGCGTCAGGATATTGCGGACGCCGGCGAGTTCCTTTTCGCAGTTCAGCGCCTCTGCGTCCTCGGCAACCAGCGACAGCATTTCATCGAGCAGTTCCTCAAACGGCACGACCCGCCCTTTCGCAAGATCGATGAGACCTTCGTCGAAGCTGTAGCGCATGGCGCGCCAGCGGTTTTCCCGGATCAGCATCGGCGTGTAGATTCGCCAGCGCTGGTTGTGCGTGCGCAGGCGATACAACATGCGCATGATGCAGGCGAGTAACGACGTCAGTGCCAGCGTGTCGTCGAGCCGCGTACACACATCCATGATGCGCGTTTCAAGCGTCGGGAAGCGCGCGCTCGGTCGCAGGTCCCACCAGATGCGCGTCGAATCCTCGATGAGTCCTGCATCCATCAGAATGTGAATGTGCCGCTGGTACTCGGCCCAGCTCGCGAAGCGTTCCGGCAGACCGGTACGCGGCAGCGCATCGAAGATGGTCAGCCGATAACTCTTGAGGCCGGTATCGCGGCCGTTAAAAAAGGGCGATGAACAGGACAGTGCCAGGAAGTGCGGCAGGAAATACGCCAGCTGGTTCATCAGGTCGATGCGCAATTCGTCGTCACCGATGCCAACGTGCACATGCATGCCGCAAATCACCAGGCGCCTGGCTGCACCCTGCATTTCGTGGGTCAGCTCATCGTAGCGGTCCTTCTGCGTATGCTTTTGTTCGGTCCAGGACGAAAACGGGTGAGTCGACGCCGCGATCGGTGCCAGGCCGTGTCGATCGGCCACTTCGATGACGGCGCTACGCAGACGCGAAAGCTCGCTGCGCGCCTCTGCCACGTCTTTGCACACCGTCGTACCAATTTCGATTTGTGAGCGTAGGAGTTCCGAGGTGACCTGGGCGCCGATTTTTTCTTCGGCTTCCTGCATCAGGGTTTCCGGCGGATCGACGACAAGTTCACGCGTCTCCTTGTCGACCAGCAAGTACTCTTCTTCAACCCCTAGCGTGAATTCCGGCTCGCCTTTTTGCATGGCTACCCCTTTTCCTGAATTTTTTGTTATTGGTTTTTCTTGTCGCTCTACCTGGATCAGGCCGTGTCGCGCTGCTCCCCCGCCCCGATGCGATCGGGAATCGATGCAATGATGTCGTGCATGATCGCTGCTATTTTCTCGACGCCCTCAGGATTGTCGATGAGGTCCTGTCGTATTTCGATACCAATATGCGGCAGACCGGCCGTCTCAGCGTGGTGATCAATGGTGAAATCCTGCGGCGCTTTGCCTGAGTAAGGCTCGTTGTCGCCGACAAGGTAACCTGCCGCCGCGAACCCCTCGAGAAAGATTTCCCGCAGCCGCTCGTCCTTGTCCCACAGTACGCCCATTTGCCAGGGCCGTGCCTCACCGTTCATGACCGGCGTAAAGCTGTGCACCGCGATGAATGACGGCGCGACGCCCGCTTTCTGCAAGCGCTTTACCTGCTCGCTGACCGCTTTGTGATAGGGCCAATACAGTGTTTCTGCGCGCTGCTCTTTTTGTGCGCGACTCAGACTGCGATTGCCCGGCACGAGGATGCCGTCGCCGTACTCGAGAAAGGCGCTCGGGTCCATGAGCTCACGATTGCAATCGACAACCAGTCGCGAATATTGCGCAAGCACGGCCGTGACGCCGAGGCTCGCAGCGAGCCTTTCCGTCAAAGAGCCGGCACCGATGTCGACGGCCAGGTGGCAACGACGCGCGAACGGATCGAGACCCATGTCGCCGAGCGAGCGTGGAAATCGGCAGCTTGCGTGGTCACAGACCAGCAGAATCGGATGCTCGGCGAGCCCATTGAGCACCTTGAACGGTCCCGGCTCATCGGCCACGAGCAGCGGCGTCAGTGGTTCTTCATTGTTGCCGGAAATCATGGCCTCAGTGTACCGCAACGCGTAGGTTGCGCCACCCGTGGAAAATGCGGACAGGCCTCAGGCCAGGAGTTTCTGCTCGCCCCATGGCTCGAACGATCGCACTGATGCCGGACGGGCGATGTAATACCCCTGTGCGAATTCTACGCCCAGCGTGCCGAGTTTCTCGAGCACCTGGCGAGTCTCGACGCGCTCGGCAATCGTCGCAATGCCCATGGCATGACCGACTTCACGAATTGCCTTGACCATGCTTTCGTCAACGTTGTCCTCGACAACATTGCGAATGAACTGGCCATCGATTTTGATGTAGTCGACAGGCAGGTTTTTGAGATAGGTGAAAGAAGACAAGCCACTGCCGAAGTCATCGAGCGAAAACATACAACCGAGTTTTTTGAGTGCCTGCATGAAGTGAACGACGCGCGACAGATTTGAAATCGCGGCGGTTTCCGTGATCTCGAAACAGATCGCGCCCTGTGGCAGTTTTGCGGCTTCGAGTTCTTTCACGACATAGTCGAGGAAGCGGTCTTCGCTGAGCGACGTACCTGAAAGGTTTACGGCGAGCGTATAGCGAGCGTCGACCGCGTCGCTGCGATCGGCAAGCTCGGACAGCGCCTCATGGACAACCCAGCGATCGAGCGTCGACATCAGGTTGTAGCGTTCCGCGGCGGGAATAAATTGATCCGGCCCTACCAGCTCGCCGGACTCGTCGCGCATCCGTAGCAACAGTTCGTAGTGACCGCGCGCCTCGCCGCTGTCATCGCCGATACCAATGATCGGCTGGTAGAACAGTTCGAGGCGATCTTCCTCAACGGCGCTCGTAATGCGGGATACCCACTTCATTTCCTCGTGGCGCATGGACGCATCGCTGTCTTTGTAGAGATGCACCTGGTTGCGCCCCATATCCTTGGCCGAGTAGCACGCGACGTCGGCGGAGCTCATAAGACTCGCAACGTCGGAATTTTCGGTCGTAACCATGACAACACCAATCGAACAGCGCACCGTCGTAAACGAGTCCTTCCATTCGAAGCGGTAGCCTTCGATCGCGCCGCGAATGTCCTCGGCGACCTGGAAGGCACGCTCCTCGTTGCAGCGCTCCAGCAAAATGCCAAATTCATCGCCGCCAAGGCGCGCCAGAAGATCGGTTGAACGAACGTTTGTCTGGATCTGTTCGGACAGTTGTTTCAATAACGCATCGCCAGCCGTATGGCCGAAGGTGTCATTGACGACCTTGAACTGGTCGAGGTCGACGTACAGCAGCGCATGCATGACGTCCGGGTTGCCGCGGGTCTCGTCGAGCGCGCCGATCAGGCGGTTTTCAAACTCACGGCGGTTGATGAGTCCCGTCAAGGTGTCGTGCGCCGCCTGGTAGCTCAGCTGGCGGAACAGGCGCGACTCCTTGCTCACATCATGAAACACCATCACGGAGCCAATGATGTTGCCGATGCGATCGCGAATCGGGGCGGCAGAGTCCTGGATTGGCACTTCGTCACCGTTGCGCGTGATCAGCACAGAGTTTTCAGCTAGCGTGATGACGCTGCCGTCTTTAAGGCAGCGCATCACCGGATTCTCGACCGTCGCACGCGTGTGCTCGTTGACGATCATCATGATCTCGCCTATCGGGACGCCCTTCGCACCGCGCATATCCCAGCCGGTCAGGTCCTGCGCCACCGGGTTGATGTAGTCGACGTGACCTTCAGCGTCTGTCGTGATTACGCCGTCACCAATGGATTGCAGCGTCACTTCCGCGCGTTCCTTTTCTTCGAACACGCGCGTTTCAGCCCGCTTGCGGTCGGTAATGTCGGTGATTGTGCCTTCGTGTGCAACGATGTTGCCGTCGTCGTCTCTGATCGCCCGCGAATTTTCGAGGGCAACAATCTCGCGGCCGTCCTTGCGCCGCAGGCGGTATTCAAAATTCTTTACAACGCCCTCCGCTTCGAGACGCGCGAATACGCGCTCGCGGTCGATCGGATTTACATACAACATGGTTGTGCGACCGGTCGATTTGAGATCGTCGACACTGTCGAAGCCAAGCATCTCGACCAGTGCGGGATTGGCTGTAATGATCTCGCCGTCGCGGGACGCGATGTACACGCCGTCGATAACGTTTTCGAACAGGCCACGGTAGCGTGCTTCACTCGAGCGCAACCGGTCCTCGTCAATCTGGCGCTTGATGGCAATGCCGGCGAGGCGTGCCATGCGGCTCAGTCGATCGAGCTCGTCGGTCGACGGCGCACGAGCTTCATCGAGATAGACATCCAGCGTCCCCATAACGCGACCGGCCGTGCCGTAAATCAGGAACGACCACGCCGCATAAATACCCTGCTTCTCGGCCACTTTGCGCGCCCCGGCCCAGCCGGGATCCTTGACGACATTCGCCGTGATGCGATCCTGCATCTGGTACACCGCCGAGCCGTTGGTAAGCCCGTCGGGTGCAACCTTGACGAAATCGAGGTGCAGTTTGAAGTTTTCGGAAAGGCTCGGTGCCTGCTCAACGGAGAGTGTCTGCTCATCCACGTCGAGCGTTGAAATAGCGGCGCGGAATCCGACACCGATTTTTTCCACAAAGCGGCAGATTGTGCGCAGCGTCCGATCATGCGGCGTACTCGCTGCGATCATCTCGAGCACCTTGTTTTGTGCATACGAAAGGGTTTCGTTGCGCTTGCGCTCCGCAATGTCATTGACCGTGACACGAATCAACTTGCGGTCGTCCGACGGCATGTTACTGAACCGTACCTCGCAGGGTAACTCCCTGCCGTTTGAGTCCTGGTGCAGCCACTCGAACGTGGGATGTTCGCCGTTGAGCGCGCGTTCGACGTAGCCTCGGCGCACACCGAAGGACGGCGTACCGTCCGGCTGCGTCTCCGGGCTGATCGCTTCGGGTCCGATGGTCAACAGTCGTGAGCGGGACAGGTTGAACAGTCTGCAGGCTTTGTCATTGGCATCGACAAAACGATTGTTGTCGACGTCGAAAACAATAATCGCTTCCGGTGCGTTTTCCACGAGTGCGCGATAGCGTTCCTCGTTTTCGCGGAGCGCAGCCTCGGCCGCCTTCTTGTCGGTAACGTCGCGCAGGCTGATAACGAACACCTTACCCTCGCGTGTCGCAAGTGAACTGACGTTTATCGCCGCGACGAAGGTGTCGCCATTGCTGCGAATCGCGTCGACTTCGCCGTCGACGAGCTCGACGTTCGTGTCTTCGAGGTTGGCGGTATAGGGCGTCAGGAACGATTCGAGATCGGCAACCGCTGCGCCGGGAAGAATGTCGGCCAGCTTCGAGCCAAGCAGTTCGCGTCGTTCGATTTTAAAGTAACGTGAGCAAACCTTGTTGCAGTTACGAATGCGGCCGTCGGCATCGACGGAGATCAGGGCCTCGGTAACGCTGTCGAAAATTGCCTCAATCGGAGCG
>JBCAZN010000178.1:0-6009 GCA_038533035.1 Pseudomonadota bacterium | reverse complement strand
GACCTCGCATCGAACTGCAATTGCAGTGCCGACAAGGTCGCTGCCTATCGACGCAAGATATCGGGCCCGTTGCTGGATCGCATCGACCTGCACGTCGAGGTGCCACGGCTGTCCACCGAGTTATTGCGGCAGGGGCGGGGTGACGGCGAGCAGAGCGACGCCGTGCGGGCGCGTGTTGAGGCGGCGTGGGCAACGCAGATCGATCGCCAGGGAATCAGTAATGCGCGTTTGCAGGGCACCGAGTTCGAGCACGTCTGCGACGCTGATGATGAGTGCTGGAATTTGCTGGAGCGCGCCGCCGACCGTTTCAACTTGTCCGCTCGCGCACATCAGCGCGTGCTGCGTGTCGCACGAACTATCGCCGATCTCGCTGATACAGAGTCCGTCGCGCCGCCACATGTGGCGGAAGCACTGTCATTGCGCTGCCTGGATCGAGCGACGAACTAGTCCTGTGGCGTGCTGAGAATATCCGACTGGCGTTTCAGCACCTGCATATCGCGGCGGGTGTTTTCTCTATCGACTTCATTGGCAACCTCCCTGCAGACTTTCACAAGGCGATTCGAGCCGGTGCGTTTCTCACGGGTGCACACAATTCTGGGTTCGTCGTCGGCCGCTTTGATCAGTTCACTCGCGGTGACAGCTTCATCGGGATCTGTTTGCGTCGCACAGCCGCACGCGATCAAAGTCAGCGCGGCAAATAGTGGTGTTTTCATGCTTCGACTCTCAATTAAGGAAGTCGAATTTAATCTAGCATGCAGACTATGCTCTGGCGGCCGGGCATGGAAAAACGCACTTTTGGTGCGCAAAAGTTCGGATCGACGCTCGGATTAGCCTATTGCGATTCGGCAATCATGTACTCGACGGCCGCGGTGACTTCCTCGTCGGAGAGCGCGACGTTGCCGCCCTTTGCGGGCATCGCGCCGAGATCGCCGACGAATCCGATAATGGCGTTTTGCACGAGCATGTCGTTGCCCTTCGCGAGACGCTCGGACCAGGCGTCGGCATCGCCGAGGACCGGAGCGCCGCCAATGCCTGCGCCATGACACACAAGGCAGGACGAGTTGTAGACCTGCGGGCCAGACATGGTCGTCGCGACGGGTTCCGGAACAGGCGGTGTTGCGACGGTCGGTGCTGCCGACGCGACTTCCTCGCCCGGCAGGTACACCTGGCCGACGGGCTTGATGCGCTCCAGAATGGAAGCCTGGTACTCGGCCCCTTCACGGACATAGACCTCCTGCGTCATGTCCGAGATCTTTGAGACTGTCACAAAGATTGCGAGCGAAAACGCGGCGAGAACGCCGATGACGAGGGAGTACATGTCAAAAAACTTTTGATCCCGGCTCAACTTGCTGCTCCGATGGCTATTCTGTCGTGGACATCATGTCCGGTCGTGGGCGGCGATTATATACCAAGGATCGGCGATTCGACATCCGGAGCCGGACCGATTCGGTGGTATGCTCGGGCGCGAAATGCACATCGAACAAAATCACACGCTCGGACGAGACGAGGCAAGGCGCCGCGTGGAGTCCGTCGCCGAATCGCTGGCAGGGAAGTACGGTTTGAAAACCGAGTGGGCCGGCGATGATCTGAACGTGTCGGGCAATGGCATGGACGGACGGATCGCCATCACCGACGATCAGGTGTGCGTGGACGCGAAGCTTGGTTTCGCCCTGAAAATGCTCGAAGGCACAATCAAGAGCTCGATCGAAGAAGCGCTCGAACAGCACCTGGCCTGACTATGCTGCCTGCACCTTGATCCCGTGACGCTTCAAGCGTAACGTCTGCAGCACAATAAAACGGGGCAAAAAATAGTCCTGCTGTAAAAATAAGCGTATTTCCGATGCGCAGAGGCCATTCCGGACTCTGCTGGGGTTGATATCGGCAAATAGCCGCCTGCAAACAAGGAGAGGGATAAGTGAGTATTGCCAAGAATTCAGAGATTACGGCGTCGTCGAGCAAGAGCTTCGAAGATGCTATCGAGTCGGGCATCAAGCGATTCGCGAAAACGGTCAAGAAGGTGCAGGGCGCCTGGATCAAGGAACAAAAGGTTTTGGTATCCGGTGATAGCGTCACCGAGTACCGCGTAACGATGGTCGTTACATTTGTACTGAAGGACTGAGCTCAGTCACAACAAGAAGCTGGAGAATAAAAATGGCAGGAAAGTTTGAAGTTTACGTAGACAAAGCGGGTGAGCACCGTTTTCGGCTCAAGGCTGGCAATGGTGAAACGATTCTGACCAGCGAGGGATACAGCGCGAAGAACGGATGCGCCAACGGGATTGAGTCTGTTCGCAAGAATGCAACGAACCCTGATCGCTTCGAGAAGAAAGAAACGGCGTCCGGCAAGTTCCGATTCAACCTGAAAGCTGGCAACCACCAGGTTATTGGCACAAGCCAGAGCTACGACTCTGCGTCAGGTCGCGACAACGGTATCGCGAGCGTTGGTCGCAACGCACCCGACGCCAAAGTCGTCGAAGTCTGAGCCGCTCATCATGGGACTATTAGACTTTGCAAGAGACGTAGGTCGGCAGCTCTTCGATACGGATGCCGAAGCGGCAGACAACATCAAGCAGCATCTCGAAGTTAAGCTCGGCGGCATCAAGGATGTCGAAGTGGAGTTTGACGACGGCGTAGCGACTATCTGCGGCAAATGCGACAACCAGGCCGTCCGCGACAAGGCAATATTGCTCGCGGGTAACGTCAAAGGTGTCGAAAAAGTCATTGCCGACGACCTTGTTGCGCCGGAGCCTGCGCCTGAAGAGGTGTCGAAAGACGAGATCTACGAAATCGTTAGCGGTGACACGCTGGGCGGCATTGCCAAGAAGTACTACGGCAAGGCTTCTGCCTACATGCGTATCTTCGAGGCAAATCGCGACATCATTTCCGACCCGAACAAGATCTACCCGGGTCAGAAGATCACGATTCCACTCGACTAGAGGTTCGCTAACCAACCCGACTAAAGACGCCCTCCCATTGTGGAGGGCGTTTTCGTTTGAGAGCCATGATTAAAAAAATTCTCAAGTGGATCGGCATTCTTGTGCTGGTCATCCTTATCGGTGGCGGATCGTTTGCCGCCCATGAGTGGTACGCCGACAAGCCATTCTCATTTCGAGTCTACATGGATCGCATGCCGGTCAAGGTGGCGTTCCAGGATCCGGAGATGCTCACGTCACTCGGGTTTCTCGAGTCCATGGGTATCAAGGGTCACAATGCACATCTCGATGATGTGCACCCGGACAGGACCGACGAGTTTTTTACCGAGCTCATCGCGTTTGGCGAAGGGCTGCACCAGTACGATGACGAGGACCTCGATGACAACGAGCGCCTGTCAAAGGAAATCGGGCTGTATCTCGCCAACATGCTCGACGATGGTTATGAGTTTCGCTACCACAGCTATCCTGTAAACCAGACGTTCGGTGTCCAGAGTGCGTTCCCCTCGTTCATGGATGCCAGTCACCAGGTGCACACGCTCGAAGACGCGGAACACTACATTTCGCGCATGCAGGAACTGCCGCGCAAACACGAGCAGTACCTGCTTGGTCTGAAGATTCGCGAGGACCGGGACATTATCCCGCCGCGCTTCGTTGTCGATCGCGTCCTCGTCGAGATGCGTAATTTTATCGCTACACCGCCACAAGAGAACATCCTCTACACGTCGCTCGCGAAAAAGATGGACGAGGCTGAGGAGATCGACGAAACAGAGGCCGCGGACATTCTGGCCCAGGTGGAGGCCGAGATCGAGGCGTCGATTTACCCGGCGTACGACCTATTCATCAACTACTTCAGTGAGCTTGAAGGAAAGGCCGGCACTGATGACGGTTTCTGGGCGCACCCGAACGGCGAGGCTGCTTACAAGATGGCGTTGCGCCTGTTCACAACAACCGACTACACGGCTGATGAGATTCATGAGCTTGGACTCGCAGAAGTCGACAGGATCCAGGCCGAGATGCTTGCGATTCTCGACGAGGAGGGCATTGATACGTCGCTCGGTTTTACCGACGCGATGGAAGCTTATACATCGCGTCCCGAGTTCTATTACGAAGACAGCGACGCAGGGCGTGCCCAGATTCTCGAGGATTACCAGACGATGCTGGACGAGTTCGACGCCAACCTCGATGGTGCTTTCAATATTCGGCCGAAAGCCGGCATGGAAGTGGTACGAATTCCTGAATTCAAGGAAGCGACGGCACCGGGCGCGTATTACGAGCAGCCGGCATTGGACGGCACGCGGCCCGGGCGCTTCTTCGCGAACCTTTACGACATCAAGGCCACACCGAAATTTGGCATGCGCACGCTCGCCGTGCACGAAGGTATTCCGGGTCACCACTTCCAGGTTGCACTGGCACTGGAACTCGAAGGGATGCCGCTGATTCGGCGCTTTTCACTATTTACAGCTTACGTCGAAGGCTGGGCGCTGTACGCCGAGCGGGTGGCATGGGAACAGGGCCTGATGCCGACCAACGCCGACAACATTGGCCGCCTCACGGCCGAGTTGTTCCGTGCCGTGCGCCTCGTCGTTGATACCGGCATTCACCATCGCCGCTGGACTCGCGAAGAAGCGATCGAATACATGCTTGCGAATACCGGGATGGCAGAGAGCGACGTCGTATCTGAAATCGAACGCTACATCGTGATGCCCGGCCAGGCGACGGCCTACAAGGTTGGCATGATGAAAATTCTTGAACTAAGAGAGCGCGCGATGACGAAGCTCGGCGACCGCTTCGACATTCGTGATTTTCACGACGTTGTACTCAAGAACGGCGCAGTGCCGCTCGACATCCTCGAACGGCTTATCGACGACTACATAGAGACGACGCTGGCGACCTAGGCGTCGGCGGCGCTCGCTGCCATCGCCTCGACCGCCTCGTGCTTGAGTCGCATGACGACCGGGCGCTTCACGTACAGCAGGTCACTGACTTTCAGCACCAGCGAGTTTTCGTATTTGTCGAGTTCGCCGTCGGCACAGGCGACGGCCCAGAGCAGTTCGACAACGCGTGCCTTGTCATCGTGGCTCAGGTGCTCGTGCAGAACCTTGGTGAATTCGAACACCGAGATGAGTTCATCGGCCTCCGCGTTCGCGGCGTTAATCAGCTCCGCAGCGCCCTGTGTGTCCAGGCCAAAACGGTCTTTAATCAAGTCAATCATGCGATCGAATTCGTCCTCATCGAAGGTTTTATCGACCAGCGCAACATCGACCATCAAAACGGCCGTCGC
Organism: Pseudomonadota bacterium; assembly: GCA_038533035.1. GTDB lineage: Bacteria > Pseudomonadota > Gammaproteobacteria > Steroidobacterales > Woeseiaceae > UBA1847. The sequence goes on along the minus strand of JBCAZN010000178.1, from coordinate 796 downwards.
CATACGAATCGCCGCGTCGCGATCGTCGGCGGCGATGTCTTCCGCCGAAATCCGGCCCATGATGTCGTCGTAGAGCTTCCTGAACATGCTTTTCGTGTCCTTAAGTTAAATTGCGAAAACTAGAGCCAGTATACGGAATTCCCGGCCAAAGGCCGCTAAGGTGCTGTTTCTCGGGACACCAGTCTCCGGTGTCATATAGCGAACCCCAGTCAACCACTAAACGACAAGTGCGTTGGATTGGGCGTGTAGTAACCGAAAAGGACCAGGGAGGTCTGAGATGAACAAGGGAATTGTTAAATTGATTTGTGTCGTGACCGTCATCGCCTCATTGACGGGTTGTAGCGGGATGGCTACGCAAGGTCCGGAAGTTGTGGCAAGCAAATCCATTCTGAGTGGCGCCGAGGCGCAATCGATGATTCAGGTGAGTGTGACGATCATCGAGCCGTCGCCGCAGGAAATGGCCCCCGATTCGCCGACTGTTGCCGCGTTGACCGACTAGCGGATATCCGTCGTGCACGCCAAGCGCACCTAAGCGAAATCAATTCAAGTCGATCGCCCAATACTCAAAAACGACGTTATACTACCGGCCCTCATTTGAGCGCCCGTAGCTCAGCTGGATAGAGTACTGCCCTCCGAAGGCAGGGGTCACAAGTTCGAATCTTGTCGGGCGCGCCATATAAACGAAGAACGCCCCCTTGTGGGGCGTTTTTCGTTTATGCGGTGAGTCGCACCAAGATCAATCCTGTCGGGCGCGCCAAGTTATCAAACAGATACGGCCGATCGTTTTCGCGATCAG
>JBCAZN010000177.1:0-6025 GCA_038533035.1 Pseudomonadota bacterium | reverse complement strand
GTTCAAACTACTCGCCGACCCGGATAAGGTCGCGATCAAAATGTATGACGTTGACGGTCCGTTCGGAGTCGGAGTGAGACGCGCGACATTCCTGATCAACCAGGACCGCACGATCAAGGACGCCATGCTTGCCGACGTACGTATCGCGCGGCACGAGGACTTCATCAAGCGCGCTGTCATTCTGCGCGAGACCGCAGGACTCAGAAGTGACTGACTAGTCGCCCTGCACGGTAATAATGACGCGCCTTGTGTGCGGTGCGTGCCGATGCTCCCACAAATACACGCCCTGCCAGGTACCCAGTGCGCAACGCCCGTCAATCACCGGCAGATTAAGGTCGGTTTGGGTCAGCACACTGCGCACGTGCGCCGGCATGTCATCCGGGCCCTCGGCCGTATGCGTAAACATCGGATCACCGTCCGGCACGGTTCGCGACATAAAGCTTTCCATGTCATGCATGACATCGGGATCGGCGTTTTCACACAGCATTAGCGACGCGCTCGTGTGGCGAATGAATACGTGACACATGCCGGCCGAAATGCCCGACTCAGCAACGGCCGTCTGCACCTGCCGGCTCAGATCATAGGTGCCCCGGCCCTGAGTTGAAATCGACAGTTCCTGCTGCGCAATCATTCCGTCGGAATATAGGGTTCGCCATAGCGCAGGCGAATCGTCTTGGTCTTGCCAAACCAGGGAATCGATACGATGTACATATTGTCGTACTCGGCTTCATCGATGTACGGCACGTTCTTGCTCGCACCCATCGCGCCGATCATGACAGGCACTGTATTGCTGTGGCCGACAATGAGAATGATTTCGCCTTTGTGGCTGCGAACAATCTCATCCATCGACTCCTCGGCTTTGTCCACATCATCGGTCGCCTCGTAGGGCAGAACCTGGAGGTCCAACGCGTCAGCAACCGCGCGTGCCGTTTCTTCGGTGCGGCGAAACGGTGTCGAATAAACGGCGTCGACACCTTTGCCCGGGATCACATCGGCATCCACAAGCTGGCGCGCGAGCTCTGTTGCGCGTCGTTGACCCGCCGCGCTCAGGCCCGGATCGTCGACGTTGGCCACCTTTTCGGCATGGCGCACGAAAATCACTGTTGTCGTCGCCTGTAACTCGAAGAACCACGCGAGGCCCACCGCGATAGCGGTGTAAATGATGATTATCTGGATTCGGCGCCGCCGGCGCCTGCGGCGACGATCGACGTCAGACTTGCTGTTTTTCATGGGAGCCGACTTTACTCGCCATCGCGATCGTCGGCAACGACCCTGTACTCCCCTTCAATTACTCCGTTGTCGCCAGTCTGACCGGTTTGAGCGCGGCGGTCGGACGCCGGTTTGCGTGCGCCGAATCGGCTTAGCCACCAGAGCCTGATGCGAATCACCGCGGCCAGAACCAGCACAACACTGATGACGACTATGAACGCGAAAAAGCCCAATACGATCGAAGCACCAATCACCAGCGCCCCGACAATAATGACAAGGAGATTCGCCAACGGATTGTCGGCCGGCATATTCCTTGACGAATACTTCATTCAGTTTCCTTCCGCGTATAAAAGCCTTCGAACCACGGCACCCAGGTCTCGCCGTCGTCGTTGGACTGCTCAAAGAACTGTCGCACACGACCGTCTTCGAGCGGCGTCCACAGTCCTCTGAAGGGTAATGTTACGCCATTCGCAACGGTATGAATGGTTCCTTCGAGCAGCATGCCGTCATCGGTCAGCCCGCCGCGAATGTGAATCTGCCCGCCGCTCGCGTCGGTCCAGAGCTGCACCCATTCGTTCGTCGCCTTGTCCAGGTAGTTGATGCTCGAGCCGGTACCACCGGTCACGCTTTGCCACTGCTCGATCAGCACGCAGCCACGTTGTTCGCGCGTGATCGCGTTACCGCCGGCGAATTGCCCGGAGGCGACATGCACATCCCATTCGCCCACCCAGAAATCGAAGTCCGAGAATCCATCCTGGTGCTCGCAGGGATACGCCTGTGCCTCCATTTTGGCGGCCAATTCGTCGAATGCCGGATAGCCGGCCAGCGAGGCAAGCTCAGGATCTGCCATCACAAAACCGATGGCCGAAAAGCCTCCCTGGAACAATGCCTCCAGTTCGTTGACGGCGCCAGCCTGGTTACCCGCTCGTACCTCGGTCCGGGCACGCTCTAGCGCTTGCTGCACCGGACTGACCGGTGCGGCGCTCGCAGCGTCACCCGCATCCTGCGCATCGACAGTACCGATTACCAGTAAAATACTAAAAATCAGTAATTTATATAACTTATCTAGATTCGACATCACTGTTTGCCCATGTGAACTGGGGTATATGACCTGCAACCATGGGAGTGATTCGCCTAAATTTCAACAAAAGCCCGCCCTGACAGGTTGAATCCTCACCGCACTACACGCACAATGCGCAGCCGCTGAAACCAGCGCCGGAGAGGTGGCAGAGCGGTTGAATGCACTGGTCTTGAAAACCAGCAAGGGTTAATAGCCCTTCGTGGGTTCGAATCCCACCCTCTCCGCCAAAATGCAAATAAAGGCCCCCTTGCGGGGCCTTTTTTGCATTTTGTCTGAGCGGGTCTGGGATATCGAACCCTGTTCGACTCACGCAGCGGCGCAGCCGCCAGTGAGGGCGCGCAGCGCCCATCCCACCCGCGCAGCGCCAATCCCGCACAACCGACCCTTGAATTCTGTCGATTCGGCACGAGTTTTGGGACAATCCTTTGGTAGAATAACCATTCACTTCTTCGCTTCGGAGTAGTACCTATGCAAGACAACATGAATTCGATGGCGCCGGTTTCAGCGTTACCCGTTGCAGACCGGTCGCAGTTTATCTGGCGCGCCTACGCGCACGTTGTGGGCGGTATCCTGGCCTTCGCCGGCATCTCCGCCTACCTGTTCAGTTCGGGTATTTCGGCATCGATCGCCCCGCAACTGTTGAACAACTGGCTGTGGGTGCTTGGCGCCTTCATGCTCGTCGGCTGGGGCGCATCGCATGTTGCGCATCGGCTCGAGTCCATGCCTGCACAATATGCCGCGTTTGCGGTATTCGTGTTCGCGGAAGCGCTCATTTTCTCACCGCTGCTTTTTATCGCGGCCACGATGGCGCCGGGCGTCATTCAGAGTGCCGCGGTCGTGACAATCATGGGCAGCGTCGGCCTGATCGCGGTCGCGATGATCACGCGCAAGGACTTTTCATTCCTGCGCGGACTGCTCGTATGGGGCGGCATCCTCGCATTGGTCGCGATCGTCGCGTCTATGCTGTTTGGCTGGCACCTGGGAACCTGGTTCTCAATAGGCATGATCGGCTTTGCCGGCGCCGCGGTGCTTTATGACACGTCGAACATCCTGCACCACTACCCGCAGGACCGTTACGTTGCCGCCGGCATGGAACTGTTTGCATCCATCGCACTGATGTTCTGGTACGTATTGCAGTTCTTTATGAGCCGCGACTAAACAGAACACGGCATGACAATGAAAAAGGGCCCCGTCGGGGCCCTTTTTCTTTATATGGCTTAGTCATGACAATCCGACGCTCAGACAGTTGACTCCGCTACCCGATTGTCTCTGCGCCACCCATGTACGGCTGCAGCACCGCAGGAACACGAATGCGGCCATCTTCCTGCTGGTAGTTTTCCATCACGGCAATAAGCGCACGTCCCGCAGCGACACCCGAGCCGTTCAGCGTATGCAGCAGCTCAGGTTTACCTGACTCGGGGTTACGCCAGCGTGCGCGCATGCGGCGCGCCTGGTAGTCGTTGTAATTACTGCACGACGAAATCTCGCGGTAAGCCTGCTGCCCCGGCAGCCAGACTTCGATGTCATAGGTCTTGGTTGCGCCGGCACCGACATCGCCCGAGCAAAGCGCGACGACACGATACGGCAGCTCCAGCGCCTGCAAAATAGCCTCGGCGTGTCCCGTTAATTCTTCGAGCGCCCGCATCGACGTGTCGGGTGCTACGAATTGCACAATTTCGACTTTCTCGAACTGGTGCTGGCGAATCATGCCGCGCGTGTCTTTGCCGTAGGAGCCCGCTTCAGCGCGGAAACACGGCGTGTGCGCCACGTAGCGCTTCGGCAGATCACCCGATTCGAAGATCTGGTCGTTGGCGAGATTTGTAACGGGCACTTCTGCCGTCGGAATCAGGTAGTACGGCGTTTCGGTATCCGTCTTGAACAGATCCTCGCCAAACTTTGGCAGCTGCCCGGTACCAACGAGGGCATCTTCATGTACCAGGTAGGGAACGTACGTTTCCGTGTACCCGTGATCGGCAACGTGCGTGTTGATCATGAACTGGATCAGGGCTCGTTGCAGCTGCGCCAAGGCACCCGTCATGACGCTGAAACGCGACCCGGAGATACGGCTCGCCGCATCGAAATCGAGCATGCCCAGTGACTCGCCAAGTTCGACATGATCGCGCGCATCGAACCCTAGCTCAGCCGGTTCGCCCCAGCGTCGCAACTCCTGGTTATCTTCGTCGCTGTCACCGTCCGGCACGCTGTCGTCAAGCAGGTTCGGCAGTCCGAGTTCGATGTCCTGCAGCTCGGCCTGCACGGCCTTGAGATCCGCCTCGCGGGCATCGAGTCGATCCCCGAGATCTTTCACTGCCGCAAGCAACGGATCGATATCCTCGCCCTGCGCTTTTGCCTTGCCGATATTCTTGGCACTCGCATTGCGCTCGCCCTGCAGCTGCTCGGTCTCCACCTGCAACGCCTTGCGACGCTCCTCGAGCGCCATGTAGCCATCCGCATCGAACGTGAAGCCACGGCGCGCGAGGTTAGCGGCGACGTCAGCGGCGGATTGGCGCAATGTTTTCGGATCGATCATTGTGTGGTCTTGGATTCTTTGTTGCGCTGCTCAAGCTCTTCGAGCTTTTCGCGGATTCGGATCTCGAGCCCGCGCGGCACGGGATGATAATACTTAACCGGGTTCATGTCCTCGGGAAAATAGGATTCGCCTGCCGCAAATGCGTCATCTTCGTTGTGCGCATAGCGGTATTCCTCGCCGTAGCCGAGGTCTTTCATGAGCCGCGTCGGTGCGTTGCGTAAATGCATGGGCACTTCGAGGGAGCCCCGCTCGCGGGCATCCTTCATGGCGAGCTTTGTCGCCGTATACACCGCGTTGCTCTTCGGCGCACAGGCGAGATAAACAACAGCCTGTGCAATCGCCAGTTCGCCTTCGGGGCTGCCGAGACGTTCCTGCGTCTCCCAGGCATTCAGGGTCAACTGCAGCGCTCGCGGATCGGCGTTGCCGATATCCTCGGAGGCAACACGAATCAAACGCCGGGCGATGTACAACGGGTCGCATCCGCCGTCGATCATTCGCATGAACCAGTACAGCGATGCGTCCGGGTCAGTACCACGGATACTCTTGTGCAATGCCGAAATCTGGTCGTAAAAATATTCGCCCTTGTTATCAAAGCGGCGCCGGCTTCCCGAGGCGACTTCCGTGACGACCTCATCCGAGATTGTCCCATCGACAGCAAGGTCGGATGCAAGCTCCAGCAGGTTCAGCGCACGTCGTGCGTCGCCGTCGGCGGCCTCGGCAATCAACAGCAGCGACCCCTTGGATATTTCGTACGCACCGTTCAAACCACGCTCGGTGTCGGCCAGTGCACGCTCGAGGATCCGTAGAAGATCATCGGCCTCGAGCATCTTGAGCACGTAAACACGGGCGCGCGAGAGCAGCGCGTTGTTGAGCTCGAACGACGGGTTTTCGGTCGTCGCACCGATGAATGTCAGCGTGCCGTCTTCGACGAACGGCAGAAACGCGTCCTGCTGCGATTTGTTGAAGCGATGTACTTCGTCGAGGAACAAAACTGTTGAGCGATTGCTCATCTGGCGGTGCTGTTCGGCTTCGCTGACCGCCGCGCGAATGTCCTTGACCCCGGCCATGACCGCGGACAACGCGATGAAGTGGGCATCGGTCTTTAATGCAATCATCCGGGCCAGCGTCGTTTTACCCGTTCCGGGTGGCCCCCAGAAAATCATCGAGTGCGCCCTGCCGTGCTCTAACGCCTGGCGTAACGGCTT
>JBCAZN010000176.1:0-6093 GCA_038533035.1 Pseudomonadota bacterium | reverse complement strand
ATCCAGCTGAGCCCGCGCTCGGGATCGCGTTTCTCGATGGCGGTCACAGGCACGATGCGTTCGATCATTTCCAACATGGCACAGGGTGTGTCTGAAGGTTTTGAGAAGAAGCTTGAGCTGGTTGGCGTTGGTTACCGCGCGCAGATGCAGGGCAAGAACCTGAACCTGTCGCTGGGCTTTTCGCACCCGGTTGTCTATGAGACGCCGGAAGGCATCTCGATCGAGACGCCAAGCCAGACCGAGATCGTTATCAAGGGCGCTGACAAGCAGGCCGTTGGTCAGGTCGCAGCAGAAATTCGTCGCTTCCGTCCGCCCGAGCCCTACAAGGGTAAAGGTGTCCGCTACGCTGATGAGCGCGTAGTGCTGAAGGAAGCCAAGAAGAAGTAATTAGGTAGAAAACCGATGAAACTGGACAAGAAACAAAATCGTTTGCGTCGCGCCCGCCGGGGTCGCTCGAAAATTCGTGAGCTCGAGGCCAACCGCCTGAGCATTCACCGCACGCCGCGCCATATTTATGCGCAGGTGATTGCGGCCGACGGTGGCCAGATACTGGCTGCAGCATCGTCGCTCGAGGCGGACGTACGTAAAGGCATCAAGAATGGTGGCAATGTTGAAGCCGCCACGATCGTTGGTGCGCGTATCGCCGAGAAGGCGAAAGCCGCCGGCGTCGACACCGTTGCGTTCGATCGTTCCGGTTTCCGTTATCACGGTCGCGTCAAGGCGCTGGCCGAGGCTGCTCGTGAAGCAGGTCTGAAGTTCTAAAAGAGATCCATACACAATGGCTAGAAACGAACACAATCAAGCTGGCGATGACCTCATTGAAAAACTGGTCACGGTTAACCGCGTTGCCAAGGTGGTCAAGGGTGGTCGTCAATTCGGTTTTACCGCGCTGACGGTTGTCGGTGACGGACAGGGCCAGGTCGGCTTCGGCTACGGCAAGGCGCGTGAGGTTCCGATCGCGATCCAGAAGGCGATGCAGGCTGCTCGCAAGAACATGATCACGGTCAACCTGAATAACGACACGCTGCAGTACGCGAAGAAGGGCCGCCACGGCGCCACGCTGGTTTACATGCAGCCGGCCTCGGAAGGTACTGGCGTAATCGCCGGTGGCGCAATGCGCGCTGTCTTCGAAGCGGCGGGTGTTCGCAACGTACTGGCCAAGAGTTATGGCTCGCGCAACCCGATCAACGTGGTACGCGCCACGATCAAGGGTCTGTCGCAGATTCACTCACCGCAGTCGATTGCGGCGAAGCGCGGCAAGAAAGTTAAGGAGATCCTGGCGTAAGGCGCCGGGGTCATTAGTTAAGAGATTTAAGAGACTTCGATCATGGCGAAGCCAAAAGAATTAAAGGTCACGCTGATTAAGAGCAAGAACGGGCGGCTGAAGAGCCACAAAGCCTGTGTTGCCGGCCTCGGTCTGCGTCGTATGCATCACACTGTGACGGTGATCGATACTCCGGAAAACCGCGGCATGATCAATCGTGTTTCGTACCTGTTGTCGGTAGAGGAAGCCTGACATGCGTCTGAATGAACTGTCGCCCGGTAAGGGTGCGAAAACTGAGGGCAAGCGTAAGGGTCGTGGACATTCCGCGGGCCAGGGCAAGACTGCCGGTCGCGGCCACAAAGGCCAGCACGCACGTTCGGGTGGTTACCACAAGGTTGGCTTCGAAGGCGGCCAGATGCCGCTGCAGCGTCGCCTGCCGAAAGTCGGTTTTCGCTCGCGCAAGGCCCGCCTGACGGCGGAGCTGCGTCTGCACGAGCTTGAGATTCCGTCCGCTGACGTAATCGACATCAAAGTATTGAAGGCAGCTGACCTGGTGCCGGCATTTGTGAACAAGGTCAAGGTCATCAAGTCCGGCGAAGTCAAAAAAGCAGTCAAGCTGAAAGGCCTGGCGGTCACCAAGGGTGCTCGCGAGGAAATCGAGAAAGCTGGCGGCTCGATCGAAGACTAGTCGTAGACGAACGGTTTTAATCAGGAATTAACGTGGCGAAACAGCCCCAACAAAATCCGGCAGAACTAGCCAAACAGGCGAGCAAACTGGGCGAACTCAAAGTTCGGTTCCTGTTCCTGATTGGTGCGCTGATCGTGTATCGCGTGGGTACCTACATTCCGGTACCGGGCGTCGATCCCGTTGCGCTCAGGGAAATGTTCGACCAGCAGTCCGGTGGCATGCTGGCAACGTTCAACCTGTTCTCGGGCGGTGCGCTGGGTCGTTTCGGTATTTTCGCGCTCGGCATCATTCCGTACATTTCGTCGTCGATCATCATGCAGATGGCGAGCCGCATCGTGCCGAGCCTGGCGCAGCTGCGTAAGGAAGGCGAGCAGGGCCGTCGCATGATCGTCAAGTACACGCGTTACGGCACGGTCGCGCTGGCAAGTTTTCAGTCGATAGCCGCCGCGTCCTGGCTGCAGGGCCAGCCGGGCCTCGTTGTAAACCCGGGCCCCGCATTCCTGATCACGGCGTGCATCACGCTGGTGACAGGCACGGTGTTCCTGATGTGGCTGGGTGAGCAGATCACCGAGCGCGGCATTGGTAACGGCATTTCGATGATTATTCTCGCGAGCATCGTGGCCGGTATGCCGGGCGCTATCGCCGGCACGGCCGAGCTGGTTCGCACGGGTGAAATGTCGTCGCTGACGGCTATCCTCATGCTGATCGGCGGTATCGCGGCCATCATTTTCGTCGTCTACATGGAACGCGCGCAGCGCCGCATCACGGTAAATTACGCACGACGCCAGCAGGGACGCAAGATGATGCAGGCGCAGTCGACGCACCTGCCGTTCAAGATCAACATGTCGGGTGTTATCCCGCCGATTTTTGCCTCGAGCATCCTGATGTTCCCGGCGACGATCGCACAATTTTTCGGTCAGGCAGCGGCGGAGCCGACGACCGGACAGCGGATCATGCAGACGATTGGCGCCAACCTCGGCCCCGGTCAGCCTGTCTATGTCCTGCTGTATGCCGCATTGATTATTTTCTTCTGCTTCTTCTACACGGCGCTGCAGTACGACTCGAAAGAGACGGCTGACCAGCTCAAGCGTGGAGGCGCGTTCCTGCCGGGTATCCGTCCGGGTGCGCAGACAGCAGAGTACCTCGACAGGGTCCTGACCCGACTGACGTTCTGGGGCGCGATTTATATCGCTGGCGTATGCCTTCTTCCCGAGATTGTTCGCATGTTCTACCCGAGCATGCCGTTCAGCTTCGGCGGCACCAGCCTGCTGATCCTGGTCGTCGTCACAATGGACTTCATGTCACAGATGCAGGCACATGCCATGAGTCATCAGTACGAAGGCATGATGCAAAAAGCCAACCTGCGCAACTACGGCCGGGGTGGAAAAGTACGCTGATTCGTTGGCGTTTAGGAGTAAAGCTCATGAAAGTTAGAGCATCGGTTAAAAAGATCTGCAGAAACTGCAAAATTATCCGCCGCAACGGTGTTGTACGGGTGATTTGCACTGACGCACGTCATAAGCAGCGCCAGGGTTAATCCCTGAGCTCATTGAAAGGATAGGTTAAGTGGCTCGTATAGCAGGCATAAACATTCCGCTGACAAAGCACGTCGTGATTGCACTGACGTCAATCTTCGGTATCGGTGATACCCGCGCCAAGCAGATTTGCGAGGCAGCCGGTGTCGCACCGGATACCAAGGTCAAAGACCTGGCGGAGCCGGAAGTCGCGAAGCTGCGTACAGCAGTAGCTCAGTTCACCGTTGAAGGTGATCTGCGTCGCGAAACGTCTATGAACATCAAGCGACTGATGGACCTCGGTTCGTACCGTGGTATTCGTCATCGTCGTGGTTTGCCGCTGCGCGGCCAACGCACTCGCACGAATGCGCGTACCCGTAAGGGCCCGCGTCGTCCGATCAAGAGGTAAGTCTTAGATGGCTGAAGCGAAGAAAAAGAAGGTTAAAAAGCACGTTGTGGACGCAGTTGCCCACATTCATGCTTCCTTCAACAACACGATCATTACGATCACCGATCGCCAGGGCAATGCCCTGTCGTGGGCAACCGCAGGTGGCTGTGGTTTCCGCGGTTCTCGTAAATCAACCCCGTTTGCGGCACAGGTCGCATCGGACAAAGCGGGCCGCGCGGCTCTCGAGTTCGGTGTGAAGAATGTTGACGTACGCGTTCGTGGACCGGGCCCCGGTCGCGAATCGGCAGTACGTGCCCTGAACGCCCTGGGGTTCCGTATACAAAACATTGAGGACGTGACGCCTATTCCGCACAACGGATGCCGTCCGCCCAAGAAACGCCGCGTGTAGAGGCTGAACAATGGCAAGATATTTAGGACCAAAGTGCAAACTGTCCCGCCGCGAAGGCACGGATCTGTTTCTGAAAAGCGGCGTTCGTCCGCTTGAATCGAAGTGCAAGCTCGAGGTACCGCCGGGCGGTGCTGCGCAACGTCGTCCGCGTTTGTCGGACTACGGCTTGCAGCTGCGTGAGAAGCAGAAACTGCGTCGCATGTACGGAGTGCTGGAGCGTCAGTTCCGCAACTACTACAAGCGTGCGGCCCAGCTCAAGGGTTCAACGGGTGAAAACCTGCTGCGCCTGCTGGAAGGACGTCTGGATAACGTTGTTTACCGTATGGGCTTCGCGTCAACGCGCGCAGAAGCACGCCAGCTGGTAAGCCACAAGAGCATCGAGGTTAACGGCAAAATCGTTAACATCCCGTCAGCCCAGCTGAAAGCGGGCGACGCGATTGCGATTCGCGAGAAGGCGAAGAAGCAACTCCGTATTCAGAGCGCAATCGAGATTGCGGGCCAGGTTGGCCTGCCCGAGTGGGTAGAGGTCGACATCAAGAAGATGGCAGGAACATTGAAATCGTTGCCAGACCGTGAGGACATCCTCCCGGACATCAACGAAAACCTTGTCGTCGAGCTGTACTCCAAGTAGTCAGGAGGGTTTATCCCCATGCAGGAATCTGTACACGAATTTTTGAAGCCGCGCGTCGTCAAAGTAACGCCGGTCAACGATCTGCAGGCCAAAGTCACCATCGAACCGTTCGAGCGTGGTTTCGGTCATACGCTGGGCAACGCCTTGCGTCGCATTCTTCTGTCGTCCATGCCAGGTGCTGCGATTACGGAAGTCGAGATCGAGGGCGTTTTGCACGAGTACACGAGCATCGAAGGTGTCCAGGAAGATGTCGTCGACATTCTCCTGAGCCTCAAGCAGGTCGCGGTCACGATGAACACGCGTGACACGGCTGAGCTGCGTATCTCGAAGAAGGGTCCCGGCCCGGTGACGGCTGGCGATATCCAGCTGGACCACGACGTTGAGATCATGAACCCGGACCTGGTCATTGCAAATCTGACCAAGGCTGGCGAACTGAACATGATCCTCAAAGTCGAGCGTGGTCGCGGCTACCGCCCGGCAACGCAGCGTCCGTCGTTCGAAGAGCAGGGTGGGCCGATTGGTCGCCTGCAGCTCGACGCGTCGTTCAGCCCGATCAACCGCGTAACCTACACGGTCGAAGCAGCACGTGTTGAACAGCGCACGGACCTCGACAAGTTGCTGATCGACATCGAGACGAACGGTACGATCGATCCCGAAGAAGCGATTCGCCGCGCTGGCAGCATTCTGAAAGATCAGCTGTCAGTCTTTGTTGACCTGCAGGGTCAGGAAGAAGGCATCGGTGCCCAGGCAGAAAACCAGGTCGATCCGATCCTGCTGCGCCCGGTAGACGAGCTCGAGCTGACGGTGCGTTCGGCAAACTGCCTCAAGGCAGAGAACATCATGTACATCGGTGACCTCGTACAGCGCACCGAAGTGGAACTTCTGCGTACGCCGAACCTCGGCAAGAAATCTCTGACTGAGATCAAGGAAGTTCTGGAAGGCCACGGCCTGGGTCTGGGTATGCACCTCGACAACTGGCCGCCGGCATCGTTGCGTCCCGAGCATGAGCTCGCGATGTAATTTGAACGAATTTTAGGACTAAGAAAATGCGCCATAAAAAATCCGGTCGTCGACTGGGTCGTAACAGCTCTCACCGCAAAGCGATGTTTCGCAACATGGCCGCGTCGATGTTGAAGCATGAGACGATCAAGACGACGCTGCCCAAGGCAAAAGAACTGCGCCGTGTCGTTGAACCGCTC
>JBCAZN010000175.1:0-6098 GCA_038533035.1 Pseudomonadota bacterium | reverse complement strand
GCAAACGCGATCAGGACCAGCGACAGGCTGTGCGCTGCGCCATAGTTCAGCGTTTGCATTCCTCATTTTGCTGACGATGTTTGCCGTCAACCGGCGTTGGAGTCGGTAATGAGTATGATCGCACTCAGGTACCGACTCGATTACGACGGTTTCTGCCTGGATGTCGCTGCGGATATCCCGGAGCAGGGCGTAACCGGCATATTCGGTGCATCGGGGTCGGGTAAGACCACGTTGCTGCGCTGCATTGCCGGGCTCGAACCGACGACGGATTCTACGCCCGTTCACAAACGTCGAATTGGCTATGTGTTCCAGCAGCCGCAGTTGTTTCCGCACATGGATGTTGAGGCCAATATTCGATACGGCATGAAGCGCTCACGCGGCAACGCGGCCGACATGAGCGAAGTCGTGCGCTTGCTGGATATTGACGGCTTGTTGTCGCGTCATCCGGCGACGCTCTCCGGCGGCGAAGCGCAACGCGTTGCGATCGCCCGGGCAATTTGCCAATCGCCGCGGCTGGTGCTCATGGACGAGCCGTTGTCGGCTGTCGACGAATCACGCAAGGATCGCCTGCTGCCGTATCTTGACCGGGTCAGGGACGAGCTGCGGTTGCCGATTATTTACGTTAGCCACGACATCGATGAGGTTTGTCGCTTCTGCGATCACCTCGTTGTCCTGGATAACGGACAGGTCGTCGCCAGCGGTGATTTGCAGACGGTGCTTAGCCGTACCGACTTGCCGCAGCTTGGCGGCGCCAATACGGGAGTCGTGATCGACGCAACCGTTGCTTCCTATGACGCCGGGTTCGACCTGACCACGCTGAATGTCGATGGCGCACAAGTCTATGTGCCTGGCCAGGTGAGCGGCGAACAGGTTCGACTCCGGATCGCGGCAAATGATGTGAGCCTGGTGCGGGAGCAGCCCATCGCGACGTCGGTACTCAACGTGTTTGCAGCCAGGGTTAGCGAGGTCGAGCCGGAGGGCGCGGCCACGGCACTTATTCGGCTGGCCGTTGGCAACGCAACGCTACTGTCGCGAATCACTCGAAAATCTGTGCACGATCTCGGCATCGCGCCCGGCGATGAGCTTTACGCACAAGTGAAGTCAGTCACCATTCGCCGCTAGTAATGCAGCGAACGAATCTTCGGTGACATCGGCAGGAAGCCGATCTCGCAAGCGGCTTTCGATGTCCACATCCCAGGTCTTGAGTATGCAGGCGAGATTCATGTAAACGCCGTGCAGCGAAACGATATCGAGTACGCGTCGTTCGGTGAGATATTCGCCGAGTTCCGCGAGAGTCTGCGGCGTAATGCAGCGCTGGTGAAACAATTCGTCGACCGCGGTCAACATCAGGCGGTCGCGCTCGTCCCAGTCGCGCGCTGCGGGTCCGGCGGCAACGCGGTCTATCTCCACGCGACTCAATCCGGCGACGAGTCCACGATCAACATGTGCTGCCCACTCGTACCAGGTCTCGGTTAGTACCGCCACGCGCAGAATGATCAACTCGCAGTCGCGCTGGTCGAGGTTGCCACCCGTCACGCTGTGCATCCGCAACGGCCACCATGCGCGCAACAACTCCGGGTGGTTGGCCAGCAGGCGGTGAATGTTGAGCGGATCGCCCTGCATGTCATCAACGACGTGCTGCAAAGAATTGTCCCATTGGTCAATTGTAAGCGGCTTCATACGGGACTCCTGTTGCGTATTTCCCGACCACTCTCGGGAAAATTATTTTTACGGTCGATGTATTGTGCGTTGCGTCAAGTTATCGGCAGCGGCCACGGGGCACAATAGATTTTTCCGGTTTCGAGCCTTTTTGACGCACGCATGCAGACCGAAGTCTTTTACGTCCTTGTAGCGATGCTGTTCACGAGCCTCACGCTGTCTGCGATTTTTTTCATTGCGTGGAAGTCACTGGGGCACAAGCGCTACGCACTCAGTTGGTCCGTCGGTTTCTTTGCGGCCGCGCTGCAATGGTTTTTCAATATTCAACGCGACTGGTTTCCAAGCTGGGAGATGCACTGGCTGACCGTGAACGCGCTGGGCCTGGGACTCGTGGTTCTGGGTCTACGCGGCCATTGCCAGCGAACGGCGTGCGAGCATCTGCCAAAAAACCTCTGGCCCTATGCGGCTGCGGTGTACGGGTTGATCGTTTGGGCAACCGTCGTCGAGCCACATATCGGTCTCCGGATGGCGGTGCTTCCGGGAGCCGCCGCGATAGCGCTATTCATGTCGGCACGATTGATTATTCGTTTTCGAGACAGGCCGCGGCCGGCAGAAATCGCCGCAGCGTCGGCGATCATCATCTGCGGTATTGCCCAAGGGATCGCGGCGATTATGGCGTTTATGCAGGGGCCGGCAGGTGACGCGGACTATCTTCTGATCTACCAGAAATACAGTCTCATGACCTTGCCTGCGTTCTACATCACTATCGGGATGTTCACGATCCTGATGCTGGCGTCTGACATATCCGAAGACATGAAAGAAATCGCCGTTCGCGACCAATTGACCGGCACCTACAATCGACGCGGGTTGGGCGAGCAGGGCGCGTTGGCGTATGCGACGGCCCGGCGCACAGGTGCTCCGCTTGCCGTCATCATGACCGACATCGACCGCTTCAAGATTATCAATGACAAATTCGGTCATGCCGTCGGCGATTCCGCGTTGTGCCACTTTGCCGAAATACTCAATGAAGAACGCCGTGCGACCGACGTGTTGGCGCGCGTTGGTGGTGAGGAGTTTGCACTGGTACTGCCGGGTACCGAGCTTGAAGATGCAATGACAATCGCTGACCAGCTACGCTTGCGGATCGAAGCACGGCCAATTGATGTCAATGGTAACCCGCTTACGATGACCTCGAGTTTTGGTGTTGCGGCACTCAACGACTCAGACACCTGTCTCTCCGACACGATCCAGAGGTCTGACCGAGCGCTGTATCGTTCCAAGCGTGCCGGCCGCAATCAGGTCGATCTCGAATCGTCGCAGCTGATGATGTCGGTTGACGGAACCCTGAAACCCGTCAACACCTGATCCTGTAAGATACGACGACCTTTCAAAGTCGTCCGAAGGATCACCTTCATGCAGTTATCCGCATTTCCGCGGGTGTCACTCGCGCACTTGCCAACGCCTCTCGAGTTTATGCCACGCCTGAGCGAACAATTGGGTGGGCCCGACATTTACGTAAAGCGTGATGACTGCACCGGTCTCGCAACCGGCGGCAACAAGACCCGTAAACTTGAGTACTCCATGGGCGAGGCACTGGAGCAGGGTGCGGATACGATCATCACCGTCGGTGCCGTGCAGTCAAACCATGTCCGGCAAACGGCCGCCGCGGCCTGCAAGCTGGGTCTGAAGTGTGAGGTGCTGCTGGAACACCGGGTCGCCGATCCCAGCGAGCTGTACCGCGACTCGGGAAACGTGTTCCTGGACAGGATTTTTGGAGCAAACCTCAGGGAATTTCCCGCCGGCGCAGATTTTGATGCGGAGATGGAAACACTTGCCAAGGAGATTCGCACGAACGGCGGCACGCCATACATTGTGCCGGGCGGCGCTT
Organism: Pseudomonadota bacterium; assembly: GCA_038533035.1. GTDB lineage: Bacteria > Pseudomonadota > Gammaproteobacteria > Steroidobacterales > Woeseiaceae > UBA1847. The sequence goes on along the minus strand of JBCAZN010000175.1, from coordinate 2,551 downwards.
CCAACCCGGTGGGTGCACTGGGTTACGTTGGCTGCGGAATTGAATTGCTCGAACAAGCCGAGTCACAGTCGTTGTCGATCGACCACCTGGTGACGGCAACAGGCAGCGCCGGTACGCATGCCGGTCTTGCGGTTGGCCTGCGCGGCAGTGGCAGCGTCCTGCCAATACTGGGCATTGGCGTCAGGGCGCCGCAGGAAGCGCAGGAGCAGCGCGTTTTCGACCTGGCCGGGAAAACCGCCGAACTCGTGGGTGCGCCCGGCTGCGTTGCGCGTGATGACATTGTCGCGGACTGCAGTTATATCGGGCCCGGTTACGGTGAGCCGACCGAATCGATGAACGACGCAATTCTGTTGCTCGCGCGTACCGAAGGACTGCTGTTCGATCCCGTATACAGCGGCAAGGCGCTGGCGGGCATGATCGATTACATCCGAACTGGTCGTTTCGAGAAGGGCCAGACGATCGTGTTCCTGCATACGGGCGGATCGGCCGGCCTGTTCGCGTACGCCGACGCGCTCGAGGTTTAGGCTCGATGCCGGCCTGTGTTGCATTGCTGCGCGGCATCAACGTCGGTGGCCACAACAAGCTGCCGATGGCGGACTTTCGCCAGTTGCTCGAAAAACTTGGCTGCCGCGACGTCAAGACCTACATCCAGAGCGGCAACGCGGTGTTCAATGTTGATGATGTAGATGGTTTGGCGGAACGTATCGCCGATGCAATCGACAGGCAGTTTGGCTTCCGGCCGCCGGTGTTGATCGTCGGTGCTGACGAGCTGACCCGAGTCGCCAGCGAAAATCCATATGCGGACGAGGACGTCGAGCCCAAGTTCATTCATATCGCCTTCCTGCTGGAGCCCGCGGTCGACGCCAACTTCGAACGTATTCACTCGCTGCAGGGGCGCAACGAGCAATACGAACTGACGGACCTTGCGTTTTACCTGCTGGCACCCGATGGCATCGCTCGCTCGAAACTTGCCGCCGATGTTGAAAAATGCCTTGGCGTTGCGGCAACCGCACGCAACTGGCGATCCGTCGGCAAGCTTCAGGAGATGCTCGACGACCTGCCCGACTAAGCGCGGGCAATTCAAAACCATTTCGTCGTATGATGTCGTGATGCATTCCGTCATCTCGATCGACAGCCTGACGAAAACCTATGCGGGCGGTTTTCAGGCACTCAAGGAAGTCAGCCTCAATATCGAACGAGGGGAAATTTTCGCGTTGCTTGGACCCAACGGTGCCGGCAAGACTACGTTGATCAATATTGTCTGTGGAATTGTCAATCCGACGTCCGGCGTCGCGCTTGTCGATGGGCACGACATCACGACCGAATTCCGACTAACGCGCTCGCAGATCGGCCTTGTGCCGCAGGAAATGCCAACCGAATCGTTTGAGACGGTTGCTAACACCTGCCGCTTCAGCCGCGGACTGTTCGGCAAGCCGCCGAGCGAGGAGACGATCGAGAAAGTGCTGCGCTCGCTGTCGCTGTGGGACAAGCGCGATACGATCTGCATGGAGCTTTCCGGCGGCATGAAGCGCCGGGTGTTGATTGCCAAGGCGCTCTCGCACGAACCGGAAATCCTGTTTCTCGACGAACCTACGGCGGGCGTCGATGTAGAACTGCGCCAGGACATGTGGAACGTCGTTGCAAAATTGCGCGATCAGGGCGTCACTGTGATTCTGACGACACACTACATCGAGGAGGCCGAGCAACTGGCGGACCGCGTCGGGGTGATCAGTGACGGCGAGATCATTCTCGTCGAAGACAAGACGAAGCTGATGCGGGAGTTTGGCAAGAAAGAACTGCTGCTACATTTGCAGGAGCCGCTGCCGGCAATCCCGGAGAGCCTCAGAGACTATGAGCTCGACCTGTCTGACGACAGACTCGAACTCACCTATCACTACGACACGCGGCGCGAGAGTACCGGCATTACCAGTTTGCTGGGTGACCTGCGCGCGGCTGACATTCACTTCAATGACCTCGAGACGTCGCAGAGTTCGCTCGAGGATATTTTCGTCGACCTGGTGCACAAGGACTGATGAACTTTCACGCGATCAAGGCGATTTATCGCTACGAAATGGCGCGCATGTTTCGGACAGCGGTGCAAAGTATCGTCGCGCCTGTGTTGTCGACGTCCCTGTATTTCGTAATCTTTGGTTCGGCGATCGGGTCGCGAATTGCAGAAATCGACGGCGTCAGCTACGGCGCTTTTATCGTGCCCGGCCTGATCATGCTGTCGATCATGACCGAGAGTATTTCGAACTCGTCGTTCGCCATCTACTTTCCGAAATTTACGGGCACCATCTTTGAAATTCTGTCGGCGCCGGTTTCCTACAAGGAAGTTGTAATTGGCTACGTTGGCGCGGCGGTGACAAAGTCGATGATTATCGGCTCGATCATCCTTGTAACAGCGAGCTTCTTCGTTGACCTGCAGATTGCGCACCCATTCGTGATGGTGACATTCCTGTTACTCACCTGTGTGTCGTTTTGCCTGTTTGGCTTTATTCTCGGGGTCTGGGCGACGAAGAAGCTCGCTGTTACAAGGATGATCGAGCCG
>JBCAZN010000174.1:0-6108 GCA_038533035.1 Pseudomonadota bacterium | reverse complement strand
CAGCAGCTCCACAGCGAAACTCGCGCTCTCAAACGACATGAACGCATCGCCACCAAACGCCCTGGAGTCGCTCATCGTGGTTTTGCCCACGTCGACCGCCAGCCACGGAAAAATCGACAGCGATATGTCGCCCTCAATGACCAGCTCGCGCCCCGTCTCATCGTAGACGGCCTCTGAAATCTTCTCGCGAAAGTCGTTCGGGTCGAAAAACAGCGACAGCGCAATCGCGGCGATCAAAAACAACAGGACAAACGCGCCGACAATGCCGGCAAGAATCTTTAATGGACGAGCCATGGGGTCACTCCTGGGCGGTCTGTAAGGGTATCAAAACAGCCAACAAAAAGGCCGGGGAAGACCCGGCCTTCGTGAGTTATTGCGCCGTTTTAATTAGTTACAGAGCGACACTCCGCCGTTCACGGTTTCGATACGGATGCGGCCCTCGCCGCGGCCTTCAGTAAAGCTCAGCTCCCAGCCGGGCCCGTATTTGCTGACCTTCTTCGGTTCCGGCCCGAAACAGTTGCGAATCCGGCCGTTCAGCGTCTCGATATCAACCTCAGCCGATACGTTTTTGCCAACCTCGGCGTCCACGTAGCCATTTACTGTCTCAATGTCGAGGCGGGCGCCCTTTTGCAGCATGCCCCGGAATATGACCTTGCCATTGACCGTCGACAGATCAGCATCGCTGAACCTGCCTTCGTTCACTGTGACACTGCCACTCACTGACTCGGCATCGACCTCTCCCGAGACCCGAAACAGGACAACGTCGCCCGAGACGCTGCTCACTTCGACATCGCCAACGGAATTGTCGCCACGAATTTCAACATCGCCGCTCACCGATTCCGCCGACACATCTTCGCCCGAAAACTGCGACTCGATATTACCGCTGACGGAATGCAGGCTTTGCTCGCCCGCGACGTCGCTCACGTCGATGTCGGCGCTAACGGTACCGACGTCGAGCGAACTACCGCTCGGGATGCTGATCGTCAGGTCGCTGTCGATGCCGCGACCACCACGTCGGGGCACCTTGACCTTGATAACGATTTCGTCACCATCACGCTCCGTGCGAAGCTCGTCTACATTGCGGCCCAGCGTGCCCGTCACTTCAACCGTATCGCGCGACCAGCCCCTCACTGTCACGGACCCGGCAATGTTCGAGACATGCACGTGGCCGTCCGGATCGGCGTCCAGCGTACGATTCACTTCCTCGGCCAGCGCCGGGGTCATGAACGCTGCCGCGATCGTCACTACCATTAACTTCTTCATCATCGCACTCACTAGATATCGTTTCTGAGCATCACGTTGCGTGTCAGGCCTCCGACCCGACGCAGCAGCAAGAGCTCCTCCCTGTAGGTCCTCAACAGTCTCTCCTGGAGAAAGACGTTGTCCGGCTCTTCTTCGAGCGCCTCATTCATCTCGTTGATCGCAGAGTGGATCACGGTCAAATTCGTTCTGATCGTTGCACGGTCTTCGTCCGACAGCTTTGCAAGCTCAAGGTTGAGTTCGGCAACCAGCGAGTCACGGGCATCCTGGAAGCCCGACCCCAGACTGCGGCTGCCAAACGAGGCGCGCTCAAACATCATGTCCGGGTTGACGACCTCGGTCGTCGCGCCGTCCTCGCCCTGCATCATGTACCAGGTGATTCCGGCAGACGCGGCCATCAGCAGCATCACACCAGCGGCCTGTGCCAGCATCGGAGACCAACGCCGTGCCGGCGGTTGCTCGATCACCTCCGCGATTCCGGGCCAGAGGTCACGTTCGGGCGCAATCTCCGTCGAGAGGCGGCTCGCGGCCTGCATCATCTTGTCGTCGTTTTGCTCACTCATGCTTCAAATCCTTCCTGCTTCAGTTGCTGCGCGAGCAATCGTCGTGCCCGATGCAGCTGCGCCTTGCTCGTGCCGGCTGCGATGCCGAGCATCCCGGCAGCCTCGTCATGGCTGTATCCATAAACCGCGTGCAGCACAAAAACGTGCCTCGCGCCTTCCGGAAGCCGGTCAACCGCCTCCGATAAATCCCTGAGCTCACCCGTGTCGCTGGTGGCCACCGCTGCCGGCACGCTCTCCGCGACGGCCATAATCCTGTCGTGCTCGCGCTTTGACTTGCGCATTCGTCCGAGAACGGCGTTGACCGCGATGCGGTGCAACCACGTGGAGAACGCACTGTCGCCGCGAAACTTGTCGAGCTTGTTCCAGGCCTGGATGAACGCTTCCTGCGCGCAGTCCTCAGCTTCGCTGACGTTGCCGGTCATGCGGATGCAAAGGCCGTAAACCCTGTCGATGTGCAGCCGATACAGTGCTTCAAAAGCACGCGAGTCCGAACGTTGCGCCTTAGCTATCCATGTGGCTTCGTCGTTTTGAATTTCTGAACTCGCGGTTGCCATTTCCCGACTATAGTCGCTGGTTTCCGCTGTCAAAAGCGCGGCCAAGTGATCCATCTCCGTATTCAGTGATATTTGGATGTCTCGCGGCTCGAAAGGGTTTGAATCCGGCCCCAAAAAACGCGCGTTCCGGGCCGGAAAAAGTGGCGTAAGCGCCTGTGTTTACATATGATTCCCCTCCATGGGGATGAAAGCCACCGTGTGGGTTAGGGAAAACTGATGTCCGGGCATTCAATCCTGTATCTCGGACGAGGTGAATTTGCCGCAGAATATCTCGGCGAGCTGGAAACCCTTCCCTGTTGTACTTACCTGACACGCTCCTCGGCCTTCGAATTACCCGAAGACGCTGCCTATATCGTCGACCTGATCCTGCTCGAAGCGGGTCCGGCGCTTGTCGAATCCGGCCACACGCTGACCGAACTGATCCAGTCGCTTGCCCCCTACCCGGTCGTTGCACTCACACAGCGGCAACATGAAAACCGCGGTATCGCAGCGGCGCGTGCCGGCGCCATGGGCTATATCTGCGTCGACGACATTACGGTTGAAGAGCAGGAAAGCATTTTCGATCACGCCGTGCAGCGTGGCCGTCTGCAGTCACGACTGTCGGGCACCGACGTCACCGTGTTGTCGATCCTCAAAAATATTAACGACGGTGTCATTGTCGTCGACACTGACGGTCATGTGCTCGACATCAATCCTGCCGCGCGCACCATTCTCGGTTTGAACGCGCGCATGCAGCCGGACCCGACCTGGGAGCAAACGTTTTGCTGCCTCGACGAAAAAGGCGACAGCTATCGCAATTCGGCTGATTTGCCGCTCGTTCGTGCACGTAGTGGTGAGAAATTTGCGAACCAGGTTGCGATTTATCGTGAGCCGGACCAGCCTGACGTTGTCCTGAGCATCAATGGGCAGGGGCTTTATGACGGTCGCCGTGAGCTGGTCGGCGGCGTCATCACATTCCGTGACATCACCGAGGCGTTGAAACGGACCTCGGAGCTGGAAAAACGCGCGCAGTTCGATGAGCTCACAGGGCTTGCCAATCGCAACCTGTTCTCCGAACAGTTAACGCGGGCGATCGGCCGCAGCCAGCGCAAAAGCGCGCCGCTTGCCGCGCTGTTTATCGATCTCGACCGATTCAAGTCCGTTAATGACACGCTCGGCCACGATGTTGGCGATGCCCTGCTGCGCCAGGTAGCCGAACGCCTGGATAGCAACATCCGCGTCGGGGATTTTGCGGGTCGCTGGGGCGGCGACGAATTTGTCGTGTGTCTCGAGGACTTCGGCGAGGCGGGTAATGCGGCCGCCGCGGCGCAAAAGTTACTGCTCGTGCTTTCTGAAAAGTACGGCGTAGGCGCGAGCGAGGTATACGCGACGCCGAGCATCGGCATCGCGATGTACCCTGATTCGGGCGACACGGCCGAACGCATGATCAAGGCGGCCGACGTCGCTATGTTCGAGGCCAAAAAGCGCGGCGGTGGACGCTTTCAGTATTACTCGAGCGCGCTCAACGCAAAACTCGAACAACGCGAAGAGCTCGAGGTCGGTTTGCGGCACGCACTGGTGCGTGACGAGTTCGCGCTGCACTACCAGCCACGCATTGACCTGCAGACCAACCGCCTGATCGGCCTGGAAGCATTGTTGCGCTGGCAGCATCCGCGCTTTGGCTTGTTGCCGCCGGCGCGTTTCCTGCCGATCCTCGAGTCCAGTGGACTGATTCACTCGGCGGGCGACTGGGTCATCGAGACAGCGTGCCGACAACTGGCCGCCTGGCAGCATCGTTTCGAATTACCGGACCTGTCGATTGCGATCAATATCTCGCCGCAGCAACTGATGCATACGCGCATTGTTGAGGTGACCAAGAAAGCGCTCGACGATCACGCTATTGATCCGGGCTGTGTCGAACTCGAGATTTGCGACGGCAATTTTGTGCAGCAGCGCAATGTCGAGCTCGGCGTTGTGAAGAAATTGCGCAAACTCGGCGTGCGCATCTCCCTCGATCACTTTGGCACTCGTGAAGTGTCGTTCGAATCACTCGATAACGGTTTCATCGACAGTTTTGTTCTGGATCAGTCATTGATTGAAGACATCGAGCAAAACAGCAGTCACCAGCGTATTGTGCGCGCCGCAATTGCCATGGCGCAGGGACTCGACATCGAAGTCGCCGCTGAAGGCATCGAAACGATGTCGCAGCTCGAGTTCGTCAAGAGCTGCAACTGCGACCTTGCGCAGGGCTTCCTGATCAGCCGGCCGATGCAACCCGAGAAGGTTTCGGCGGTGCTTCGTTCGGAGATTGCAGGCACCTCCTTGCTCGCACGCGGCATGCCGTGACGGCGGACGCTCCGGTACCTAACTCAATAATCCAGCGATAACCATCCGGCGCGTCTGCAGACGCTTTCTCGTCGACTATACTGAAATTGCCGCTTACGGCATCAATTGGGGAAAAAAATGAATAACAAACTCAAGGCAGCGCTTGCTGCAGTCCTGCTCGTGTTCTCATCAGCTGTGATGGCCGAGTCCTATGTCCAGGTTCTCACCTGCAAACTGAATGATGGCATGACCAAGGAAGACGCTCATGAGCTCAATGCAAAGTGGCTAACGTGGGCGCGCGGTATTGCCGGTACGGATGACATCCAGAGTTCGTTCGCGTCAACGGTTGTCGGCGATCTTGGTGGATTCAGCTGGGTCGATTCCTACCCGAGCCTCACTGCCTGGGCGGCAGTTGCTGAGGCCGATGAAGATGAAGAGCTGGTTGAAGCATTTGGCGAGCTGGCTAAATGCACGAAGTCATCGCTGATCAACCTGGACCCGACCAAAGCGGGCAAATAGCTTTAATTGCGGCGGCCCCGGAGAAGTTCCGGGGCCGTTCTTACGTTACTCGTCCCGTTCGGGCGGCTGAATGAGCTGGTGATTCTCATCGGCAAGGCCAATCAGCACGCTAGTGCCGTTTTGAGCAACATGCAGCACGCCGTATCGCGCGGCATTGAACAGTGACGCGTTACCTTCCTGGAAAAAGTACGACTCGGCACCGAGTCGAATGCGCCCTTTTTCGTATCGCAACTTGTATTTCAACAGCAATTCATTGCTGCCGAGTTCACTCCCGTCGTCAACGCGCTTGAATGACGCAACGTTGTTTTCGTCGACGCTGATGACGAATGCGCCGGTTCGCGGAAGATCGTCATCGCTGCCCGATGTTGGAAACAACCGATCGTGATAGCGCAGCACCATGTAGTCGCCCTGCATGAGCGAGCGCGGATCGGCCGGACGCAATTCGAGTAGCACCGGCCGACCGCTTTCTACGACGGCCTGGCGATCGAAAATTACAAAGTTCGCGGCACCAAGAATGATCACGAGCCCGGCAATCGCCAACAGGTTTGTCGTGGACCTCATTCGGTGGCCTCGCTGCGCTGAACGAACCACCAGGCAACCAGCAACAGTGTGCCCACAACCATTAACAGCACTGATTTTTCAAGCAGGGTCATGCCGAGATCGTAGTAGTAACGAATGATGAACTGGCCCTGCAGCGCCATGCCGGCCAGCGCGATTGGGCGTGAACCGATCAGGAATGCCAGCATGAGCAGTAGCATCGCGGCCGACGTGCCCGGCGGCGTGATCACGCAGATCGCCGTAGCAATCACCGCAAACACGACGATCTGAGCTTGCACTGCCTGCCCGGTCAGCCGCTGCCAGTGCAGGTAAACCAAGCCGAGAAACAGCACAATGTGCAGCGCCTGCGC
>JBCAZN010000173.1:0-6120 GCA_038533035.1 Pseudomonadota bacterium | reverse complement strand
CCGGCGCCTACGGTACGACCGCCTTCGCGAATAGCGAAGCGCAGACCGTAGGCGCCGGTGTCGTTGCGAAAATCATCGCTTAATTAATACTGAGAAGAGATATGGCTGCTAACCAGAATATTCGCATTCGCCTGAAGGCTTTCGATCATCGTCTGATCGACAATTCAGCGCGCGAAATCGTCGATACCGCGAAACGTACGGGTGCGACGGTCAAGGGTCCCATCCCGCTGCCGATGAAAAAGGAACGGTATACGGTCCTGATTTCACCGCATGTGAACAAGGATGCCCGTGACCAGTACGAAATTCGTACTCACAAGCGCCTGATGGACATCGTCGATCCGACCGACAAAACCGTTGATGCCCTCATGAAGCTGGAGCTTCCTGCTGGCGTTGACGTTCAAATCAAGCTGAATTAGCGGAAACGCTGGCCGGCACCTGGCCGACAAATGTGTGACTGGAATGGCTCGCTTCACTGCGCTTTATTTCCTGTCACACATTTCTCAGCCAGGCGCCTCAAAGCCGGCCCGCTAAGTCGTTGATTTATAAGCGGTCTCAGGATCGCAAAAAAACCGCAAAAAAAGTCCGGAAACCGCTTGTAATAAGGGCTTCGAGTCGTATAATTGCGGGCTCGCTGGATCAGGCCGGACCGGGAGTCGGCCAGATCTTTAGAAGTAGCACCAGTCGTCAGGCAATCGAGGGCGACACGGCAAATCCCGGAACCGCCAATCCGGCTGGATAACTGGATTGGAGCTTAGGGTCAGCCCCAGAGCATAGAGGACGGAGTCCTCCGCGATGGCTGGCCCTTTCGCATGTCTGAACGATATGCATACAGCGGTCGCCAATCGAAGTGATCGTGGTGAGAACTGAATTTAGAGATTTGCACTGACCAAAAGCAGTCGGTGAGAGGTTTTTGACAATGACTATGGGTCTTGTTGGCCGCAAACGCGGCATGACACGTGTCTTTACGGACGAGGGGATTTCAATTCCCGTCACCGTAATCGAGGCACAGCCAAACCGAATTACCCAGGTGAAAACCGTGGAGAATGACGGCTATCGTGCGCTACAGGTTGTAGCCGGAAGCCGCAAAGCATCCCGTGTGAGTAAGCCTGCAGCCGGCCACTTCGCAGCGGCGAAGGTTGAAGCCGGCGACCTACGCAGTGAGTTTCGCCTCGATGATGCTGACGAAGGCGACTTCGAAGCTGGCGGCGAGCTCAAGGTTGACCTCTTTGAGGAAGGCCAGAAGGTCGATGTCATCGGCACCTCGATTGGTAAAGGCTTCGCCGGTACCGTCAAGCGCCACAACTTCTCCATGCAGGACGCGACGCACGGCAACTCGCTGTCGCATCGTGCTCCGGGTTCTATCGGACAGAACCAGACGCCAGGCCGCGTATTCAAGGGCAAGAAGATGGCCGGCCACATGGGCAACGTTCGCCGCACGGTACAAAACCTCGAGATTGTACGTGTCGATGCCGAGCGCAATATTCTCCTGATCAAGGGCGCTGTCCCGGGTCACAAAGGCGGCAAGGTTGTAGTACGCCCCGCCATCAAGACCAAGAAGTAAAGGGGCGCACCGATGAAACTGAAGATGCAGGACAAGGGTTCGGTTGATGTCGCAGAGGCGGCATTCGGCGCAGAATTCAACGAAGCACTGGTTCACCAGGTCGTAACGGCTTACCTCGCAGGCAGCCGTGCCGGTACCAAGGCTCAGAAAAACCGTGCGGCCGTTCGCGGCGGCGGTGCAAAGCCATGGCGCCAGAAGGGCACGGGCCGCGCACGCGCCGGTACGATCCGCAGTCCGATCTGGGTAGGCGGTGGCCGCACATTTGCTGCGAAGCCGCGTGACTACAGCCAGAAGGTCAACAAGAAAATGTACCGTGCCGCTCTGCGCTCGGTCATGTCGGAGCTGATTCGCCAGGATCGCCTGGTCGTCGTCAAGGAGCTCGAGCTCGAAGCGGCGAAGACGAAGCTGCTCGCGACAAAATTGAAAGAAATGGAGCTGGACAACGTCCTGATCCTCAACGAAGCGTTCGACGAGAAGCTTTTTCTCGCGGCTCGCAATCTGCCGAACGTTGGCATCTGCGATGTGTCCTCGATGGACCCGGTCGTGCTGATTCGCTTTGAGAAGGTCCTGGTCACGCTGCCGGCACTTAAGCTGATTGAGGAGCGCCTGTCATGAGTCAAGCTCTGCATCAGGAACGTTTAATGACGGTTATTCGCGGCCCGCACCTTTCTGAAAAGGCGCACATTTCAGCCGAGGTTAACCAGGTCGTACTGAAGGTCCGTACCGACGCGACGAAAAAAGAAATCAAGCAGGCCGTTGAGCTGTTGTTTGAGGTCGAAGTCGAGAACGTAACGGTCGTCAATGTGCGCGGTAAGTCAAAGCGCTTCCAACAGACCAAGGGCAGACGTCCGAACTGGAAGAAAGCGTACGTGAAACTTGGCGAAGGCAGCTCTGTTGAAGAGCTCTTCGGCACGGAATAAAGGTTAAGCGACATGTCATTGCATAAAGCCAAACCGACATCTGCAGGACGCCGTTTCGTCGTTGCTGTCAAGACGCCGGAATTGCACAAGGGCAAGCCCTATGGCCCGCTCCTCGACAAGAAGTCGTCGAAGGGTGGCCGTAACAACAATGGCCGTATCACGGTTCGTCACCAGGGCGGTGGTCACAAGCAGCGCTACCGCATTGTCGATTTCAAACGCGACAAGGACGGTATTCCGGGTGAAGTGGAACGTCTTGAGTACGATCCGAACCGCAGCGCGCACCTGGCCCTGGTCAAGTACGCCGACGGTGAGCGCCGCTACATCCTGGCACCCAAGGGTGTCCGTGCCGGCGCGCCGATCATCAGCGGTGAAGATGCACCGATCAAGCCGGGCAACGCCCTGCCGATTCGTGCGATCCCGGTCGGTACGACGATCCACAATATTGAAATGAAGCCGGGCAAAGGCGGCCAGCTGATTCGTTCAGCCGGCGGTGCAGCCCAGCTGGCAGCTCGCGAAGGTCAGTACGCAACACTGCGTCTGCGTTCGGGCGAGATGCGCAGGATTCACATCGATTGTCGCGCCACGGTGGGCGAGGTCGGTCACGGTGAGCACAATCTCCGCAAGCTCGGCAAGGCCGGAGCAAAGCGCTGGAGAGGTGTGCGCCCGACGGTTCGCGGTGTTGCGATGAACCCGGTCGATCACCCGCATGGTGGCGGTGAAGGTCGTACCTCGGGCGGTCGCCATCCGGTCAGCCCGTGGGGAACGCCGACGAAGGGCGCGAAGACGCGTTCCAACAAGCGTACGGACAACATGATTGTTCGCCGTCGCAACAAGAAGCGTAAGTAAAGGAATTCGAGAATGCCACGCAGCGTAAGAAAGGGCCCCTTCGTAGATAACCATCTGGCGAAGAAGGTAACCGCAGCAGCAAAGGCGAACGACCGCCGTCCGATCAAGACCTGGTCGCGTCGTTCGATGATTCTGCCGGACATGGTTGGGCTGACGATTGCCGTTCATAACGGTCGCCAGCACGTGCCGGTTTTGATTTCCGAAAATATGGTCGGTCACAAGCTCGGTGAGTTTGCCCAGACCCGTACGTTTAAAGGTCACTCCGGTGACCGCAAGACGAAGTAAGGCGAAGGAGTAACTAAGCATGCAAGTTGCAGCAACACTTCGATACGCGCGCATCTCGCCGCAGAAATGCCGTCTCGTGGCCGACCTGGTCCGTGGCAAGTCTGTTGATGAGGCGCTGCGTACGCTGACGTTTTCGCCGAAGAAAAGCGCTCGCATCGTGAAGAAGGTTCTGGAGTCGGCCGTTGCCAACGCAGAGCACAATCATGGCGCGGACATTGACGAACTGAAAGTTGCGACCATCGAGGTCAACGAAGCACCGACGTTTCGTCGTTACCGTGCTCGTGCCAAAGGCCGCGGCGCACGCATCATTAAGCGGAACAGCCACATCACGATTAAGGTAGGCGACGAGTAATGGGTCAGAAAGTACATCCAACAGGTATTCGCCTTGGCATCGTCAAGGACTGGACCTCCAAGTGGTACGCGGATTCGCAGTCATTTGCGGGCTACATCGCGCAGGACCACCAGGTACGCAAGTACATCAAGAAAAAGCTGAAAGACGCGTCTGTCAGCAAGATCTCGATCGAGCGTCCGTCGAAAAAATGCAATATCACGATCCACACGGCACGTCCGGGCATCGTGATCGGCAAGAAAGGCGAGGACATCGAAAAGCTGCGCGCCGAGGTCTCGTCGATGATTGGTATGGCTATCCAGGATGTCCGTATCAACATCAACGAAGTTCGCAAGCCAGAGCTTGATGCACAGCTCGTTGCTGAGGGCATTGCCCAGCAGCTGGAGCGTCGCGTCATGTTCCGTCGTGCGATGAAACGCGCCGTAACAAACACCATGCGTGTCGGTGCCGAAGGCATCAAGGTCAAGGTCGGCGGACGACTGAACGGCGCCGAGATTGCACGCTCGGAGTGGTATCGCGAAGGTCGCGTGCCGCTGCACACGCTGCGCGCTGATATCGACTACGGCACAGCAGAAGCACACACGACTTATGGCGTTATCGGCGTCAAGGTCTGGATTTTCAAAGGCGAGATCTTCGACAAGCCGGAAGTAGTAGCAGCCGAGCCTGCGGAAGCCAAGGCATCGTAAGAGAGTTAAGAGATGTTACAGCCAAAGAGAACAAAATTTCGCAAGCAGATGAAGGGCCGCAACCGTGGTCTGGCACTGCGCGGTAGCAACGTTTCGTTCGGCGAATACGGGCTCAAGGCGACGGGTCGCGGTCGTATGACCGCACGTCAGATTGAGGCAGCTCGTCGTGCGATGACGCGTCACATCAAGCGTGGTGGCAAGATCTGGATCCGGGTATTCCCGGACAAGCCGATCACGACCAAGCCGCTTGAAGTACGCCAGGGTAAAGGTAAGGGCAATGTCGATTACTGGGTCTGCCAGATCCAGCCGGGTCGCGTTCTCTATGAAATGGAAGGCGTCACCGAAGAGATTGCGCGTGAAGCGTTTCGTCTCGCGGCGGCGAAATTGCCGTTCGGCACCGCCTTCGTAAAACGGCAGGTGATGTGATGAAAGCAGCAGACCTCCGCGAAAAGTCGGTTGAAGAGCTCAACGAGGAACTCGTCGCTCTGCGCCGTGAACAATTCAGCCTGCGCATGTCGCAGTCGACTGGCGAGTTGGCCCAGGTGCACGAGCACGGCCGCGTCAGAAAAGATATCGCACGCATCAAGACGGTTCTGAACGAACTGAAAGCTACGGCGGGTGACAAGAAATGAGTGAAGAAAACAAAGTACAGCGCACGATCGTGGGCCGCGTCGTCAGCGACAAGATGGATAAGACGGTTTCCGTTGCCATCGAACGCATGATCAAGCACCCGGTTTACGGCAAGTACATCCGCCGTACGACCAAAGTGATGGCGCATGACGCAGCGAACGAGTGCAAGCCGGGTGATCGCGTAGCGATCTCGGAGTGCCGTCCGATTTCGAAGAACAAGTCCTGGTCCGTCGTCAACATTGTTGAACGCGCGGCAGACCGGTAACCACATTTTTAGGATGCAGTCATGATTCAGATGCAGACAGTCCTGGACGCGGCAGATAACTCAGGTGCCCGTCGTGTGCAGTGCATCAAGGTCCTTGGTGGATCGAAGCGCCGCTATGCCGGTGTTGGCGACGTCATTAAGGTCAGCGTGAAAGACGCTATTCCGCGCGGCAAGGTCAAGAAAGGCGAGGTTTACAACGCCGTTGTTGTCCGTACCCGTAAGGGCGTACGCCGGAAGGACGGTTCGCTGATCCGCTTCGACGGTAATGCCGCTGTACTGCTGAATGCGCGTCTCGAGCCGATCGGCACACGTATTTTTGGCCCGGTGACGCGTGAACTGCGTACCAACCAGTTTATGAAGATTATTTCGCTGGCCCCCGAAGTTCTGTAAGCGCTTCAGGGCTACTGGAAAAAGTTATGAACAAGATCAGAAAAGGTGACGAAGTCATCGTAACCACCGGCAAGGACAAGGGCCGTCGCGGCACTGTTCTGCAGGTATTTGACGTGCTTCTTGGCGAGGTTCACGCCCTCAACCAATACACGCTCATCGTCAAATACAAATCGGAAGGCACACGTCTG
>JBCAZN010000172.1:0-6129 GCA_038533035.1 Pseudomonadota bacterium | reverse complement strand
TGTCCTTGCCCGCGGCATCCATGGCCTGGAACACAAGGGAAAGTACCGTCGCGAGTCGCGGCAGCACCTCAATATGCTGCAGCGCGTTCTGGCCGCCGGCGACAAGCACGCCGTTCTGCTCGTGTTCCAGGCCATGGATGCCGCGGGCAAGGACAGCACGATTCGTGCCGTGATGCAGGGTGTCGATCCATCGGGCTGCCAGGTCTTCAGCTTTAAGAAGCCGTCGAATCTTGAACTCGATCATGACTTCCTGTGGCGAACCACGTGTCGACTCCCGGAACGCGGCCGCATCGGTATCTTTAATCGCAGTCAGTACGAGGAAGTGCTGGTTGTACGGGTGCATCCCAAGATCCTCGAGTTCCAGAAACTGCCGGGAGAGATCAACCTCGATACGATCTGGGAGGATCGTCTGACGTCGATCAAACAGCAGGAAGAACACCTGGCGCGCAATGGCACCGTGATACTCAAATTCTGGCTGAACGTGTCGAAAGACGAGCAAAAGCGGCGCTTTCAGTCGCGTCTCGACGAGCATTCCAAGAACTGGAAGTTCGAACCGAAAGATGTTGCCGAACGTCGCCACTGGGATGCCTACATGGCCGCCTACGAAGAGGCGCTCAATGCCACCTCGCGTCCATGGGCACCGTGGTATGCAATTCCTGCCGATGACAAGGCCTATATGCGGGCCCGTGTGTCCGACATCATCATAGAAACGCTGCAAAGTATCGGCCTGCGCTACCCCGAGCCCAGCGATGAAGATCGGGCCGAGTTCGCCGCCGCCCGTGAGGAACTCGAAAGCGACGGGTGACCTGCGTCACAGTTTCGGGCTGTACCGTCCCAATAGTGTGGCTTGGTCGATGTTTGTCACGGTCGATACACGCAAGAATCTCCTGATAACGAAGGGAGATTGTTTTGCAGCAATCGTTCGCGATCAATTCGGATTACAAGCGTTCGCTTTTGAACAGCCTGGAGCTGTTCGAAGGCGTGTCGCCCGATGACGTCCAGGAACTGCTGCAAAACTGTGATCGGCGTGACCTCGCAGCCGGAGAATTGCTGCTGTCGCCCGGATCCAAGAATGAACACGTTTTTATCGTGTTATCGGGCAGTCTGAACATTCACGTTGGTTCGCCCGATGCGCCGCCGCTTGCAGTAATGGATGTTGGCAGCTGTGTTGGTGAAATGTCGATTATTGAAGACCGCGATCCTTCTGCGTATGTGATCGGCGCCGAGCAATCTCACCTGCTTGTCATACATCAAACAACGCTGTGGGACATGGTGGATGCCTCGCACGCGTTTGCGAAAAACCTGCTGGTGGTGTTGTCCGAGCGTGTTCGCAGCCACAATCGCGTTATCGCAGACAGCTACGACGATCTTCGCAGATTCGAGAGGCATGCGACTACCGACGCACTCACGACGCTGGCGAATCGCCATTCGATGCAAGCAACGTTCCCGGCAGAGATCGATCGCTGTATTGAATCTGACATACCGGTGTCGCTCATGATGATCGACGTCGACAATTTCAAACAGTTCAATGACATGTTTGGCCACGTCGCCGGCGACCGCGCGCTCTCCGCCGTTTCAAGAATCCTGGTCGCACAGTTTCGACCGAATGACCTGCTTGTACGCTACGGCGGCGATGAATTCTCAGTTCTGTTGCCAGGCGCATCGCTTAAACAGGCAATGGTGGTTGGCGAACGCGTCCGCGTTGCGGTCAGTGGAGAAACCCACGACGGCTCGGATTCGCTGATCCAGATCCCGATTAAAATATCGATGGGAGTTGCCGAGCTCACGCCACGTGGCGACCTGGATTCCCTGATCCGCTCCGCCGACGAAGCGCTGTATCGAGCCAAGCGCGCCGGACGAAACGTCGTCTCCGACTAACGACCCTCAAATCGTAATCACAATATTATCGATGAGCCGTGCGTTGCCAAGCTGCGCGGCCGCAAGTATCACAAGCTCGTCGCAATCGCGATCCGGAATCTCGAGGTTCTGCGCCCGTCGAATCGCAAGGTAATCCACCTCGAACCCGGCTTCCCTGAGCACGGTGGTCGCCTCTTTCTCAAGGTCGGCAAAATTGCGACGCCCGCTCTGCAACTGCTCCCCAGCATCATTGAGAGTGGCATACAGCAGCGCAGCAGTCTCGCGCTCCTCTTGGCTCAGGTACTGGTTTCGTGAGCTCATTGCGAGTCCGCTTTCCTCCCGAACGGTCTCAGCCGTGATCACATTAACCGGCAGATTGAGATCCCTCGCCATGTGCCGGATGACGAGCTGTTGCTGGTAGTCCTTCTGGCCGAAAATCGCGACGTCAGGCTGCACCATTGCAAACAGGCGTGCAACGACCGATGTGACGCCATCGAAATGTCCGGGGCGTGACGCGCCGCAGAAATTTTCGGTTAGCTTCGGCACTGACACCAGCGTCGCATCCTCGATGCCAAATGGATACATCGTGTCGACGGCCGGCGCAAAAATCAGGTCAGCGGAAATCTGTCGGAGTCGCAGGGTGTCTTTTTCAAGCGTCCGCGGGTATCGATCGAAGTCTTCGCCTTCGCCAAACTGTGTCGGGTTGACAAAAATACTGACGACCACGCGCTCGGCATGTTCACGGGCCAGTTCAACGAGTGACAAATGCCCCGCGTGCAGATTACCCATCGTTGCTACCAGCGCGACATGTTCGTTGTGCCGTCGCCAGTCCAGAATCTGTTCGGCGAGCTCCTCCCGGTCGTGTACAACCATGTCAGGAGAAACAGTGTTCCGGGGCCGGATAGCTGCCATCCTTGACCTCGCGGACATACGCCTGCATCGCGGCCAGCGGTGAATCGCACCCGGCCTGGAAATTTTTCACGAACCTGGGCGTGCGCCCCTGTGTGATATCGAGGATGTCGTACAGCACGAGAATCTGGCCGTCGACATGCGGGCCGGCACCGATACCGATGACCGGCACTTCGAGCGCCGCAGTGATCGCTTCGGCCACCTCGTTCGGTACACACTCGAGCAGAACAATGTCCGCGCCCGCATCCTGCAAGCGACGCGCGGACTCCAGCATTTCTTTTGCTTTCTCCGCTTCACGCCCCTGTACTTTGAAACCGCCAATCTTGTGCACAGACTGCGGCTTGAGACCAAGATGCGCACAAACCGGAATATCGTGGCGTGCCAGGTGCTCAACGATGCCGACCTGGTCGTCGCCGCCCTCGAGCTTGACCATCATGGCGCCGCCCTCCTGCATCAGGCGCACCGAGTTGTCGAGTGCCATAGCCGGCTCCGTGTAACTCATAAACGGCATGTCCGCCACCAAGAACGCGCGGCGCAAGCCGCGAGCTACCGTCCGGCTGTGATAAATAATGTCATCAACAGTTACAGGCACGGTCGTATCGTGTCCCTGGATCACCATACCCAGTGAGTCACCAACCAGCACCAGGTCCGTGCCGGCCGCATCGACGAGCACGGCATAGCTCGCGTCATAGGCCGTCAGGCACGCTATCTTTTCGCCGCTGGCCTTCATGTCCCTGAGCGTCGATACGTTGACTGGCGGCTCGGGCATGCCGCGTTGTTCAAGTTGCGTATACATTGGTACCGAGGATATCAGGCCAGCGCAGCGGCGACAGGATTAAAGAAGTGTCGTCCGCCGCTCGTGCGCTCTATTTGCTGAAACAGCTGTTGGTAGTCGGAGTCGTTATTGACCGGGTCGATATCTGACGCATTAACGATGAGCAGCGGACCGTCATCGTAGGTATGGAAAAACCGCGCATAAGCGTCGATCAGTTTTTCGAGGTAGCTACGGTCGACGTAGCGATCAAAGCTCGCGTTGCGTCGTGCGAGTCGACTCAGGATGGCGTCGGTCGATGCCTGCAGATAAATGACCAGGTCGGGAACTGGCGCATCGACAGCGAGATTCTCAACGATCTGGTCGTAGAGCTTTAACTCTTCGGGGTCGAGATTCAGTTCCGCGAACAATCGATCGCGCGTGAACAGGTAATCGGAAATGCGCACGCTGGAAAACAGATCCGACTGGCGCATGTCTTCGATTTGCCGAGCGCGCGCAAACAGGAAAAACATCTGGGCTGGCAAGGCGGCCGAGCGGCCGTCGCGGTAAAATCGCTCGAGGAAGGGATTCTCCTCGACCTCTTCGAGCACAAGGTCGGCGCCCATGCTGTCGGCCAGGCGCCTGGCAAGCGCCGTCTTGCCGACGCCGATCGGCCCTTCAATAGCGATGTAACGCTGACTGCTGTCCACTGGAATCCCTACTTATCCAATACGCGAGATCGCCGGTTCCTGCCGGTTTACCTCGATACTCGCCAGATGCCCAAGCCCCGGGATAATGAGATCCGGTGCTATTTCCGCGAACGGCAACAATACAAAATTTCGCTCCGCGATGCCCGGATGCGGAATAGTCAGCGTGTCGGACTCGAAAACAACCGAGGAATACGCCAGCAAATCGAGATCGATGATGCGCGGCCCCCACCGAACCTCGTCACTGTCGCGCCCACACTGACGCTGAACGGCCTGCATTTCATCGAGCAGGTCTTCGGGTGACAGGCAAGTCAGGATGCCGGCAACCGCATTGATGAAGTCTGGCTGCTCGACTCCACCGTAAGGCGCCGAGCGATACAGGGCTGACCGCGCAAACAGTCGCGTGTCGCGGATGTCGTCAAGTCGCCCGAACGCTGCCTCAACCTGCTTCGCCGGGCTGTCGAGGTTGCTACCGACACCTACGTATGCCGGGAACCAATGAGGCCGAGAAGTCATTGAGCGCAGTGACTCCTTACTTGCTGGCGGGTTTGCGTCGGCGACGCCGACGGCGCTTATCACCGCCGGGGTGCTGCTTGAGCTGGAATGTTTTCGCGCGATCGTCCTGCGATTGCGTCTGCACATCTGTCCAGAATTGTGCCAGCTCGTCGCTCGCCTGGCCCACCTCGGCGCGCAGCATCAGGAAATCATACGCGGCGCGAAAGCGACGGTGTTCGAGCAGATTCATTGCGCGTTTGCCACGAGTGAGGTCGAAGCGCGGTTGTAGCGCGAGCATTTCGCGCATTGGCACGGTGAAGCGTCGCGGAATCGCAATGCGGCGCTGCTGTTGTGCAGCGATTTCATAGGCCGCGAGACTGAGCGACTGCGACTCCGACATTTTTTCTTCAGAGCGGCGGATAGCCGCCAGCTTGCGAACCGGCGCCCAGAAAAATACGGCGAGCAAAAACATCGGCGTGACAGATTTGCCATCCGCGACGCGACGATCCGTATTGCGTAATGCCGCGTGGACGAAACGTCCAAACTCCTGGTCTCGCTGTAATTCTTCAGCCGTCGCCGGGAATAGTTCGTCGAACAGCCCGTGCTCCCAGAGTATTTCGAACGTTCGTTCTGCATGCCCGGACTGGAACAGCTTCAGAAACTCATCGAAAAGCCGTGCGGCCGGCACGTTCGCAATCAGGTTGGCGTTCGGCTGCATCGCCTTTACGACACTCGTGTCGATCGTAAAGCCGAGTTTGCCGGCGAACCGGGCGGCGCGCAGCATCCGCACCGGGTCCTCGCGCAGGCGCTTCTCCGGATCGCCGATCAATACAAGGCGCTTCTTCTTTACATCCTCAACGCCGCCGACATAGTCCCAGATGCTGAAGTCTGCAATATTGTAATAAAGAGCGTTGCAGGTGAAGTCGCGACGCCAGACATCTTCGTCGATCGTCCCGTAAACGTTATCGCGAATGATGCGCCCTTCGTCGTCGAGCTTGGCGTCGTCATCCTTGTGATTGGCCGCCGCACGGAACGTGGCGACCTCGATGATCTCACGGCCGAAGCGCACATGAGCCAGGCGAAAGCGCCGACCGATCAGGCGACAATTGCCAAACAGCGCGCGAACCTCTTCCGGCGTCGCATCGGTGGCAACGTCAAAATCCTTCGGATGCAGCTCGAGCATCGCATCACGCACACACCCACCAACCAGGAACGCCTGGTAGCCTGCCTTGTTGAGTCGGTACAGGACCTTGAGAGCGCTCTTGGAGAATTCGTCCCGAGAGACGTTGTGGGCGGCGCGGGCAATGATCTGAGGCTTGTTAGCCGCCTGATTCCCGCTTTTCTTCAAGTGAATACTGCCTGCCTGGAAAATTCGCTGTTATCATTACCGGCGAATTTTCCAGGCAGGCA